>NZ_JBEXSH010000197.1:0-11599 GCF_040613555.1 Streptomyces sp. NPDC006265 | reverse complement strand
CGGCCGTCGCCAAGCAGAAGGCCGCCAAGAAGGCTGCGGAGGCAGCGGCCAAGGAGCGCGCGGAGGCCAAGGCCGCCGCCAGCCGCTCCAAGGACATCTCCGACTTCCCCGTCGCGAGCTCCTACAGCATCGCCCAGATCCAGGCGATGGCACGGCAGCTGGTGCCGTCGGGGCAGTTCCAGTGCTTCAGCAACATCGTGGACCACGAGTCCGACTGGAACTACAAGGCGGTCAACCCCTCCTCCGGGGCCTACGGCATGTTCCAGGCGCTGCCCGGTTCCAAGATGTCGTCCGTCGGTGCCGACTGGCAGACCAACCCGGCCACCCAGATCAAGTGGGGCCTCAACTACATGAACGACCGTTACGGCAGCCCCTGTGAGGCCTGGACGTTCTGGCAGGCCAACCACTGGTACTGAGCAGACCGGCCCACGGCCGATCCCGCACTTCGCACGAGCCCCGCACCGCAGTCCGGTGCGGGGCTCGCGCCATGTACGGTCGGACGGACCACTCCCCGGGGAGTGGTGCGCCAAGACGGGGGAAAGGGACGGATCATGTCGCGAGTGCCAGGGTGGCTCGGCCGGATCGGTGCCGGGCTGACCGAGATGAGCGAGCGGTACAACGAACGCCGCGCCGAGGCCGAACGGGAGCGGGACGACTCCGACTCCCCGACGTTCGCCGACGACCACGTGCCGCCGCCCCCGGACTACGCACCCGACGTCGCCGCCCGCCCCGATCCCGCGCTGGCCGTGCCGTGGGGCGTGCGGGTCGCGGCCGAGGCGGGCTGGCGGCTCCTCATCCTCGCGGGCACCCTGTGGGTGCTGATGCGGATCATCAGCGCCGTCCAGCTCGTGGTGCTCTCGTTCGTCATCGCGCTGCTCATCACGGCCATACTGCAGCCGACGGTGGCGCGGCTGCGGCGCCACGGCGTGCCGCGCGGACCGGCGACCGCCCTGACGGCCATCCTCGGCTTCGTCGTCATCGGCCTCATCGGCTGGTTCGTGACCTGGCAGGTCATGGAGAACATCGACGACCTCTCGGCCCAGATCCAGGACGGCATCGACGAGTTGCGGAACTGGCTGCTGAACAGCCCCTTCCACGTCACGGACAAGCAGATCAACGAGATCGCCACGAACCTGCGTGAGGCGGTCGGCGCGAACACCGACCAGATCACCTCGGCGGGCCTGGAGGGCGTGACGGTCGTCGTCGAGGCGCTCGCCGGGATCCTGCTGGCGGTCTTCTCGACGCTGTTCCTGCTCTACGACGGCAAACGCATCTGGGAGTGGACGCTGAAGCTGGTGCCGGCGGCGGCGCGGCCGGGAGTGGCCGGAGCCGGCCCGGCGGCGTGGCGGACGCTGACGGCGTACGTGCGGGGCACGGTGATCGTCGCGCTGATCGACGCGATCTTCATCGGTCTTGGCATCTACTTCCTCGATGTGCCGATGGCCGTGCCGCTGGCGGTGTTCATCTTCCTGTTCGCGTTCATCCCGCTGGTCGGCGCGGTGGTGTCCGGGGCGCTGGCGGTGGTCGTCGCCCTGGTCACCCAGGGGGTGTTCACGGCCGTCATGACGCTGGTGGTGGTGCTGGCGGTGCAGCAGATCGAGGGGCACATCCTGCAGCCGTTCATCCTCGGGCGCGCCGTTCGGGTGCATCCGCTGGCGGTGGTGCTGTCGGTCGCGGCGGGCGGGATGGTGGCCGGGATCGGGGGTGCGGTGGTCGCCGTGCCGCTGGTGGCGGTGACGAACACGGTCGCCGGGTATCTGCGGTCGTACTCGCAGAAGTCGGCGCTACGGCACTCGGTGCGGCCCCGTGGAGCCACGGCGGTGAGTGCGGAGACCGGACCCAAGACGCCGCCACAGTAGCGGGCATCGGAACGACAGCAGGGCCCCGTCCACCGGTCAGGTGGGCGGGGCCCTGCGATGCGAGGCGTGCGGCCGGGGGTTACTCGGCCAGGACCGCCTCGGCGTCCAGCGTGACGCCGACCGCCTGGATCACGGAGGCGATCTTGAACGCTTCCTGGACGACGTCGCGGTCGAGGCCCGCCTTGCGCAGGACCTGCTCGTGCGAGTCCAGGCACATGCCGCAGCCGTTGATGGCCGAGACGGCGAAGGACCACAGCTCGAAGTCGACCTTGTCCACGCCCGGGTTGCCGATGACGTTCATCCGCAGGCCCGCGCGCAGGGTGCCGTACTCGTGGTCCGACAGGAGGTGACGGGTGCGGTAGAAGACGTTGTTCATCGCCATCACCGCGGCGGCGGCCTTGGCGGCCGTGTACGCCTCCGGCGACAGGTTCGCCTTCGCCTCCGGCTCCAGCTCGCGCAGCACGATCGGGGAGCGCGAGGCGATGGCCGTCGACAGCACCGTGCCCCACAGCTGCTGGGCCGGCAGGTCGGAGTTGCCGATGACCGAGCCCAGGTTGAGCTTCAGGTCCTTGGCGTAGTCCGGTATGGCGGACTTCAGGGCATCCAGCGACATGTCAGATCACTCTCCGGAGAGCAGCGCGACGGGGTCGAGGGTCTCGTCGCCCTTGGACCAGTTGCAGGGGCAGAGCTCGTCCGTCTGGAGCGCGTCCAGGACCCGGAGGACCTCCTTCGGGTTACGGCCGACCGAGCCCGCGGTCACCATCGAGAACTGGATCTCGTTGTTCTGGTCCACGATGAACACCGCGCGCTTGGCGAAGCCGTCCTCGCCCTCGATGCCGAGGTCGCGCATCAGCTCGTGCTTGGAGTCGGCCATCATCGGGAACGGCAGGTCGCGCAGGTCGTCGTGGTCCTTGCGCCAGGCGTGGTGGACGAACTCGGAGTCGCCGGAGAAGCCGAGGACCTGCGCGTCGCGGTCCGCGAACTCCTCGTTCAGCTTGCCGAAGGCGGCGATCTCGGTCGGGCACACGAAGGTGAAGTCCTTGGGCCACGCGAAGACGACCTTCCACTGACCCTCGTAGGTCTTGTGGTCGATCTGCTGGAACTCCTTGCCCTTCTCCAGCGAGACGCAGGCGGTCAGGTCGAACTCGGGGAACTTGTCACCGACGGTGAGCACACACACTCCTTGCAGCGAAGAAACTCCCGGATCGCGGGGGTTTCCCATGGGTTGGACTGTGTTGATGTTGGCACAGGCTCGATTGATTACGGAAATAGCTACACTCGGTCGAGTTGATCGGAGGTGGTTATCAGTGACTGTCGGTAATAAACGCAGGCAGCCCAGCCTGGCCCAGCTCCGGGCCTTCGCCGCGGTGGCCGAGCACCTCCATTTCCGGGACGCGGCAGCCGCGATCGGCATGAGCCAGCCCGCCCTCTCGGGAGCTGTTTCGGCCCTGGAGGAAGCACTCGGAGTGACGCTCCTGGAGCGTACGACGCGCAAGGTGCTGCTCTCACCCGAGGGTGAGCGGATCGCCGTACGGGCCAAGGCGGTTCTGGGGGAGGTGGGCGCGCTCATGGAGGAGGCCGAGGCGGTCCGGGCGCCCTTCACCGGGACGCTGCGGCTCGGGGTGATCCCGACGGTCGCGCCCTATCTGCTGCCGACGGTCCTGCGGCTCGTCCACGAGCGGTATCCGCACCTCGACCTCCAGGTGCACGAGGAGCAGACCGCCAGCCTGCTCGACGGCCTCGCCGGCGGCCGGCTCGACCTCCTGCTGCTCGCCGTGCCTCCCCCAAGTTCTCGACAGCGCTCGAACAGGGGAGACCCCCACGGCGTCCCAGGGGTGAGCGAACTGCCGCTGTTCGACGAGGACTTCGTGCTCGTCACGCCGCTCGACCACGGGCTCGGCGGGCGGGAGGGCATTCCGCGCCAGGCGCTGCGCGAGCTGAATCTGCTGCTGCTGGACGAGGGTCACTGCCTGCGCGACCAGGCCCTCGACATCTGCCGGGAGGCCGGCCGCGACGACGTGCCGGTCACCACGACCGCCGCGGGCCTGTCCACGCTGGTGCAGCTCGTCGCGGGCGGGCTCGGTGTCACCCTGCTGCCGCGCACCGCCCTGAAGGTCGAGACCTCCCGCAGCAACCAGCTCCTCACCGGGTACTTCGCCGACCCGGCTCCCACCCGCCGGATCGCACTGGCGATGCGGGTGGGAGCCGCGCGCGGCGCGGAGTACGAGGAACTGGCGGCAGCCCTGCGGCAGGCGCTGCGCCCACTGCCCGTACGGGTCCTGGAGCAGGACGCCTGACGACCCGTACGGGCTGTGCGTGCCGCTGCTACTCGGTGCGCAGCCCGTCGGGCCGCATCAGCCTCAGCAGCGGCGGCAGGCTCAGCAGCGTCACCACGAGGACGACACCGGCGCCGATGCCGGTCATCGACAGCACACTCGGCCAGTCCACCCGCACCGAGGTGTTGGTCATCCGCAGCAGGACCGCGCCCAGGGCGATGCCCACCGTCGCGGCGAGCAGCAGGCCCAGCCCGATGGGGATCGCCGTCTGCCACAGCACCGACAGGCCGAGGGTGCGGCGCCTGGTGCCGAAGGCGACCAGGGACGACAGCAGCTTGCGGCGTTCGCGCAACTGCTCCAGCTGCGAGACGAGCAGGCTCGCCCCGATCAGCGCCAGTACGCAGGCGGAGCCGACGGACAGGCCCGTGCGGATGGTGGCGTAACGGTCGTTGCTCTCCATGCTGTGCCAGGTCATGGGCTGGACCGCGGGGTCGAGCCGCGCGGCCGTGTTGCGCACGTGGTCGTAGGCGTCCGGTACCGAGAGGTCCAGGCTCAGGAAGAGCCGCGCCGAGGTGGCCGCCGCCAGCTTCTCGGGCAGCGCTCCGGGTGTGACCAGGATGCCGCCGCGCTCGTACCCGGTGGGGTCCTCGCGGGACTGGGCCGGGCGGATGTCCTGCGGCACGGTCCAGGAGACCGGGCGCTCGCCCGGGCGGGCCGTCTCGCCGTCCGGTTCCCTCCACAGGGTCGTGCCGGGCTTGGCCAGGTGGTCGCTCTCGCTGTCGTACTCCGAGCCGTTGGCCGCGAAGAGGTCCCCGTCACGGCAGGAGGGAAGCGTGGCCACCTCCCGCAGCGACACACAGTCGCCCAGGGTGATCTGGACGAAGGAGTCCTCGCTGCGCCGGTCGCGCAGATAGACGTCCGACAGGGCGGTGACCCTGCGCACGCCCTCGGTGTCGCGGTACTTGCCGATGATGGCCGAGGCGTCGGCGCCGTCCGGCACGTCCACGCTCATCTGGGCCCGGGAGACGTCGAACTGCGACGCCCTGGTGTAGTTGCCCTCGACCCCGGCGAACAGCATCTGCAGGGCGATCGCCCCGGCCACCGCCACCGCGATGCCGTTGACCATCCGGGCCGCCGCCCCACTGCTCAACTGAAGTCGCCGAACGGCCAGTTGCCAGGCGACTCCGCCCGAGCCGAGCCGGGCCACGACCGTCTCCACCACCCAGGGGAGCAGTGCCGTGACGCCGACCAGCAGGAGCATCACGCCGCCGACGACGAGGTACTGGTTGAAGTTCCCGCCGTCGTCGCCCTGCCCGATCATCGGGTAGAGCAGTGCGATCCCGCCCAGCGGCAGCAGCAGCCGCCACCACAGCCGGCGCCGTGAGGGCTTGGCCGTGCGGACCACGCCGAGGGGCTCGATGACCACCCCGCGCAGGGCGAGGATCGTCACCAGGACCGCTGCCGCCGGCACCGCCAGCGCAACCAGGACGGCCAGTACGGGCGAGGGGTTCAGGTAGCTCGGGAACACGCTGACGTGGAACACCTGGGCGGAGGCGGCCAGTTCGCGTCCGAGCAGGAAGAATCCGGTGCCGAGGACGAGCCCCAGCACGGACCCGGCGAGTGCCTCCCCGGCGGCGATCCGCCGGGTCATCCGGCTGTCGGAGCCGACCAGTCGTAGTGCCGCCAGCCTGCGGTCACGCCGCTCGCCGCCGAACCGCACGGCCGCGGCGATGAACACGGCGACCGGCATCAGCAGCACCACGAAGACGACCAGGACCAGCAGGAGCAGTACCGGGTCCCAGGCATCGGACGACCTCAGGTCGTCGTTGCCGAAGCTGTCGATCCGGGCGCCGCTCGCGGGGCCCTCCAGCAGCTTCGCCAGCCCCTTGCCGCCCGCGAAGTAGGCGAGTTCCTGCGAGCCGACGAGTCCCTGCTCGCCGATGGTGCCGGCGATGCGGTAGTTCAGCCGCTCCCGCAGCAGCTTGCCGTCGTCGGAGGCGAGCAGCTCCTTCAGCGCGGGGGAGACGACCATCTCGCCCGCCGCCGGGAACTCGGCGACCCCCGGCGGCAGCGGGGCTCGCGGGCCCTCCGGCTCCAGCAGCCTGCCGCGCACGTCCAGGTCCCGGAACGTGGTGTCCGCGTCCACGACCGTCAGCGTGTTGTCGGCCTTCGGTATCTTCTGCTGGCTGAACGTGTGGTCGCTGCGTGCCTCCTCGCGCCGGTCCCGTTCCGCCAGGGCGTTCGGGATGGCGGTGGTGAGCAGCAGCAGCGCCACCCCCAGCCCGACGCCGACGGCCGTGAGCAGCGACCGTGTCCACCCCTCGCGCCCACCGGCGAGGGCGAACCGGGCCCCCATGGCGAGGTCCCGGCTCCACTGCCCGACGCTCATACGACGCGCTCCATGTCACGGGACTTGCCGTCCCGTACGACGATCTCGCGGTCGGAGTACGCGGCCACCCGTGCCTCGTGCGTGACGAGGACCACGGCCGCGTTGGCGGACCGGGCGGCGTCCGTCAGCAGCTCCATCACACGCTCGCCGTTGTACGAGTCGAGCGCACCGGTCGGCTCGTCGGCGAAGACCACCCGCGGGTTGGTCACCAGCGACCGCGCGACCGCGACCCGCTGCCCCTGACCGCCGGACACCTCGCCGGGCCGCTTCTTGCGGAGGTCGTCGACCTCCAGCCGTTCCATCCAGGCCAGCGCGGTCCGCTCGGCCTCCTTGCGGGACGACCCGTTCAGCCGCAGCGGCAGCGCGACGTTCTCCACACAGGTGAGTTCCGGTACGAGCTGCCCGAACTGGAACACGAACCCGAACTCGGAGCGCCGCAGCGCACTGCGCTCGGCGTCGCTCATCGCGGTCACCTCGCGCCCGTTGTACGTGATCGAGCCCGAGTCGGGCACGACGATCCCGGCGAGGCAGTGCAGCAGCGTCGACTTGCCCGACCCGGACGGGCCCATCACGGCGACGACCTCGCCCGGGTGGATGGAGAACTCGGCGCCGTCGAGCGCGGTCGTCGGTCCGTACGCCTTGCGCAGGTCCTGGGCGGTGAGGAGCGAACCAGGGGGAATCGTCACCGGGTCACCGCCTCACGGAGCTTGTCCAGACGCGCCGCGGTCAGCTCCAGCCAGCGCAGGTCCGCCTCCAGGTGGAACAGTGCGTGGTCGCAGATGAGCTGGTCGGCCAGATCGCCCTTGCGCTTGCGGTCGGTGAGGATCCGCATGCTGCGCAGGTGCTCCGAGCGCTGGGTGTCGAGGATGTCACCGGCGTCGCGGTCGGTGAGCAACGCCAGGACGACCTTGGTGTAGAGGGTGGACTGGAGGTACGGCTCCGGCTTCTCGGGCGTGGCGAGCCAGCGCGCGACGTCGGTGATGCCGGCCTCGGTGATCGCGTACCGCTTGCGCTCGGGACCGCCGCCCGCCTCGATGCCGTCGACCTCGACGAGCCCGTTCTTCAGCAGCCGGGACATCGTCGAGTAGACCTGGCCGTAGTGGAGCGGCCGGTCGTGACCGAACTTCTCGTCGAAGGCCCGCTTCAGGTCGTAACCGTGGCGCGGGCCGGACTCCAGGAGCCCCAGGAGAGTGTGACCGATGGACATGCCAAGAACTCTACACACTGTGTATACGCCGGATGTATACGCGGGGTGTGCACCTCATGGCCGACGGTATGGCCGTGCAGGTCGGGGCGTGTTGTCACGGTTCCGCAACAGCCATGACGGCGCGTCGCTCAGGTGGGCGGCGGGCCGGCGGGAGAGCCCCCGGGAGACCCGGGCGGACGCCCCCGCCGTGGCAGCGGCCCGGTCTCCCGCGGCAGCCGCCCCGCCTCCGCCAGTGCCCTGCGCAACAGGAACTCGATCTGCGCGTTGGCCGACCGCAGCTCGTCCCCGGCCCACCGCGCGAGCGCCTCGTACACCGCCGGGTCCAGCCGCAGCAGCACCTGCTTGCGCTGCTGCTGCGGCCGGCGCTGCGGGCCCGGACCTTCGTCGGGGACCGTCACTGGTAGAGGGACCCGGTGTTGAGGACCGGCTGCGCGGCCCGGTCACCGCACAGCACCACCATCAGGTTGGAGACCATCGCCGCCTTCCGCTCGGAGTCCAGCTCCACGATGTCCCGCTCGGTGATCCGGGCGATCGCGGCCTCCACCATGCCCACCGCGCCGTCGACGATCTGCCGACGCGCCGCGACCACCGCTCCGGCCTGCTGTCGCTGGAGCATCGCCGAGGCGATCTCGGGAGCGTAGGCGAGGTGTGTGAAGCGGGACTCGATGATCTGCACCCCTGCCGCCTCCACGCGCGCGTGCAGTTCGACGGCGAGCTTCTCGGTGATCTCCTCGGCGTTGCCGCGCAACGAGAGGCCGTCCTCCTCGTGGGCGTCGTAGGGGTACTCGATGGCGATGTGCCGCACGGCCGCCTCGGTCTGGGTGGAGACGAACTCGATGTAGTCGTCGACCTCGAAGGTGGCCTGGGCGGTGTCCTCCACGCGCCACACCACGACCGCGGCGAGCTCGATGGGGTTGCCGTAGGCGTCGTTGACCTTGAGGACGGCGGTCTCGTGGTTGCGCACGCGGGTCGAGATCTTCGTGCGGGAGGTGAAGGGATTCACCCAGCGCAGGCCGTCCTGCCGGATCGTGCCGCGGTAGCGGCCGAAGAGCTGGACGACGCGGGCCTCGCCCGGCGCCACCATGTTCAGCCCGCACATGGCGAGGAACGCCGCGAGGGCGACCAGGATGCCGCCGGTGATCAGCCCGGCCTTCGCGCCGCCCGCGTCCACCGAGGTGGCGGCCGCGATCAGCCCGGCGCCGGCCAGCAGCCCGAGCAGCCCGAGCAGCAGGGCGAGCCCGCCGCCGATGCTGTGCGCGGTGAACTCCCGCACGCGTGGCGCCGGCATCTCGGGCACGTCGGCGGTGACCTGTGTGTCGTGTGTGGGCATGGGTGGTCCCCCGTTCTCCTGTCGAAGCCACTCCTGCATAGCTTCTGAATAGCTAAGTGATATCACTTTTCCGCGATCTGGCAACCCTGCGGGTGTGTCGTACGTCGGTTCCGTTGGGATGGGTGCTGATTGTCACGTCCGCAAAGGACCGGATCGGCAGCCCTATCTCTTATCTCCCGGTGTTAGCTTTCTGAGCTGACCTGAGCGGCGAACCTGTGTGACATGTGAGCACACATGAACGAAGCGGAGCAGATCGGACTCATGGGACGAGCGGAAGAGAGACGCGCCCGACAGCGCGGTGGGCGCCGGGCGGCACCCAAGAGCCACCGTTCGTCGGCTGCGGCCGGGAAGAGCGGCATACGTAGGCTCTTCACCTGGAAGAAGTTCCTCGGCACCTTCCTCGGCCTGTGCCTGCTGGGCATGGGGGCCTTCATCGTGCTGTACATGGTGATCGACATCCCCGAGGGGAACGCCGACGCCAAGCGGCAGAGCAATATCTACAAGTACAGCGACGGCTCGATCATGGCCCGCGACGGCAAGGTCAACCGCGAGAACGTCGATCTGTCCCGGGTCCCGAAGGAGGTGCGGATGACGTTCGTCGCGGCCGAGAACAAGACCTTCTTCAAGGACGCCGGCGTCGACTTCAAGGGCACCGCCCGGGGTCTGTTCAACACGGTCTCCGGCCGGGGCGCGCAGGGCGGTTCGACGATCACCCAGCAGTACGTCAAGAACTACTACCTGACGCAGGAACAGACCGTCTCGCGCAAGCTGAAGGAACTGGTCATCTCGCTGAAGCTGGACCGGGAGAAGTCCAAGGACTACATCCTCGCCGGCTACATCAACACCAGCTACTACGGCCGCAACGCCTACGGCATCCAGGCCGCCGCCCAGGCCTACTACCACAAGGACGCCGAGAAGCTCAGCGTCGCGCAGGGCGCCTACCTCGCCGCGCTCCTCCAAGCCCCGAGCCAGTACGACTGGGCCGTCGCCTCGGAGAACGGTAAGAAACTGGTGAAGGCGCGCTGGAACTACGTCCTGGACAACATGGTCGAAGAGGGCTGGCTCAGCGCGTCCGAGCGGGCCGGAATGAAGTTCCCGGTGCCCGAGGAGCCCAAGCCCGCCCCCGGCATGGAGGGCCAGAAGGGCTACCTGGTCAACGCGGCCAACGCGGCGCTGGAGAAGCAGCTCGTCGCCGACGGCACCGCCGACAGCACCAAGGAGGCCGAGGCTCTTGTCAACGCCGGCGGCTGGACCCTCACGCTCAACATCGACAAGAAGAAGCAGGCGGCGCTGGAGAGGTCCGTCCAACGGCAGCTGAACAGCAAGCTCGACCCCGACAAGCGCAAGGTCGACGGAGACGTCCAGGCCGGTGCCGCGTCCGTGAACCCGAAGACCGGTGCGGTGCTCGCGATGTACGGCGGCCAGGATTACTTCAAGCATTACGTGAACAACGCGACCCGCGCCGACTACCAGCCCGCCTCCACCTTCAAGCCGGTCATCCTGGCCGCGGCCGTGGAGGAGCAGGCGAAGACGCAGGACGGCAAGCCGATCACCGCGAGCACCGTCTACGACGGCACGAGCAAGCGCCCGGTCGTGGAGGATGGCCGCAAGGTCGGCTTCGCCCCCGAGAACGAGGACGACCACAACTACGGCCCGATCTCCGTCCAGACGGCCATGAACAAGTCCGTCAACTCGGTCTTCGCGCAGATGGGCGTCGACGTCGGCATGTCCGAGGTGGTGGACGTCGCCGGCAAGCTCGGCATGGACACCAAGAACATGGAGGCCGTGCCGGCCCAGACGCTGGGCAGCATGGGCGCGAGCCCCCTGCAGATGGCGGGCGTCTACGCGACCCTCGACAACCACGGCAAGAAGGTCACCCCGGCCCTCGTGAAGTCGGCGGAGCGTCTGAACCAGAACGTCCCCATGCCCGACCCGGTCGGCGACCAGGTCATCAGCCGCGAGGCAGCCGACTCGGTCACCTCGGTGCTGACCGGCGTGGTCGACGACGGCACCGCCCAGACGTCCGTGGCCAACAACCCCGGCCGCAACGGCCAGCAGGTCGCGGGCAAGACCGGTACCTCCGACAACAACAAGTCGGCCTGGTTCACCGGCTACACGCCCGACCTGGTCACCTCGGTCGGCCTGTTCGGCGAGGACCCCAAGACCCACGCCCAGGTCCCGATGTACAAGGCGGCCGGCGAGCCCCGGGTCAACGGCGGCGGGTTCCCGGCGCAGATCTGGGCGGCATACACCTTCGGTGTGATGGGCGACGTCGGCAAGTTCGACCTGGAGACCCAGCAGGGCGCGGCCGTCCAGCCGACCTGGACGCCGACGCCCACGCAGGAGCCGACCAAGGAGCCCACGCAGGAGCCGACGACCGAGGAGCCGTCGTCGTCCCCGCCGCCGACGACGGAGAAGCCCTCGTCGTCTCCGCCGCCGAGTCCTCCCCGAGGTCGGCCCCAAGCTCGGCACGTACGGCAAGGAGCACCTCGAGGGCCGCGGCGTCGAGGTCTACCTGTCCACCTCCATGGACTCCTG
>NZ_JBEXSH010000196.1:0-11660 GCF_040613555.1 Streptomyces sp. NPDC006265 | reverse complement strand
AGGTGTACGCGAAGCGAGGCGCCCTGCCCCGCTGGGGACCGTCCCGGCAGCAGCCGTACCGCCTGGAGGGTGCCTTCCGCGAGAAGGTCACCACCGAGTCGTGGCGGGTGCGCGAGCTCGGTATCGAGGTGTTCCGGTTCTTCGGCCGGTTCGTCGGCCGGGAGAACCGCGCCGAGTTCATCGGCCTGGTCCTGATCCTCGTCGTCGGGTACGCCCTGCTGGAGGCCGACGCGGCCAGCCTGGGCGAGGTGTCGGCGGCCCCGCTGCTGTTCCACCGGCTCTTCACCCCGCTCGGCGCCATCATGTTCACCTTCGACGAGGCGCAGAAGTCGGGCGCGAGCCTGACCCGCCTGGTCGGGGTGATGGGGGAGTCCGCGGAGGAGCGGCTGGTCGGCGACGAGTCCGTCACGGCGGCCCTCGCTGGGGCGTACCCGGTGACGGTCGAGGGGCTGACGTTCCGTTACCAGGGTTCCGAGGAACGGGTGTTGCGGGACGTCGACCTGACGATCCCGGCCGGCGGGTCGCTCGCCCTGGTGGGCGCCACGGGTGCGGGCAAGACGACACTGGCCGCGCTGATCGCCGGCATCGGCACCCCGCAGGCCGGTTCGGTGCGCATCGGGACGACCGATCTCGCCGACCTGGACGAGGCCGGGGCGCGGGCGCTGGTGAGCATCCTGACGCAGGAGACGCACGTCTTCTCGGGTCCGCTCGCCGACGATCTGCGGCTGTCCGCCCCGGGGGCCACCGACGCCGAGTTGATGGACGCGCTGCGCACCGTCGGCGCCGAGGGCTGGGTCGCGGCGCTGCCCGACGGGCTGAACACCCCGGTCGGGGAGGGCGGTGAGCGCCTGGACGTCACCAAGGTCGCCCAGATCGCCCTGGCGCGGCTGGTGCTGGGCCGGGCGCCGGTGGTGGTGCTCGACGAGTCGACCGCCGAGGCGGGCAGTGAGGGCGCCGCCGAGCTGGAGCGGGCCGTGCTGGCCGCGTGCGCGGGCCGGACCACGCTGTTCGTGGCGCACCGGCTGACCCAGGCGATGGCAGCGGACCGGATCGCCGTGCTCGACGCGGGACGCGTCGTGGAACAGGGGACGCACGAGGAACTGGTGACTCTGGGCGGCCGGTACGCACGACTGTGGCAGGCCTGGCGAGAAGGTAGTTAGGTAACCCTAATTTTAGGTTAGCCTAACTCCACATTCTGGAAGGGACGCTGAGTCTTCGATGATGGAACCGCGCGCTCGTCTCGCACTGCCTTCTCCCACGCGCCTGGCCGATGTGCGCCGGCGGCTCGGCGACTACCCGGACAGGACCATCACCGAGGCCTGCGCCATCGGCCTGTCCTACTGGGCGACGGGCCGGAGCCCCGAGGGCATCGACCTCACCCCCGGCACGCTCTTCGCCGACGTCCTCGGCTGGGTCGACAACGGCGGTGCGGCGCCCCCCGGTTGGGAGACCTCCCCGGACGGCCGCGGCATCACCGTCCCCGACGGCGTCACACCCGAGGACGCGCAGCTCGCGCTGGACGACCTGGCCGACTTCCCGGACCGGCCGCTCGGCACGATCGGCCCCTCCAGCGTCGCGGCCCGGCTGCGGACCCTGGCCGAGTGGAATGACAACCGGGCCGACCGGGACCGCCCCACCATCGTGGAGATGTTCCGCGCGCAGGCGAGTGCCCGGCCGGACGCCGTGGCCGTGGTCGACGAGCACCGGTCGCTGACCTACCGCCAAGCCGCCGAGCTCTCCAGCCAGTTGGCCCATCACCTGCTCGCCCGCCGGCTCGGCCCCGAACAGGTCGTCGGCATCTCCCTGAGCCGCTCCGTCGACATGGTCGTCGGACTGCTCGCCGTCCTCCAGGCCGGGTGCGCCTTCGTACCGCTCGATCCGCAGTGGCCCGCGGCGCGCCGCGCCGTCGTCATCGAGGACGCCCGGGTCGTCGTCCAGCTCAACGCCTCGGGCGAGCACGACCCGGCCGAACCCGAAGCCGTGGCCGTCGACCTCGGCGACTGGCGATACGACGCGTACCCGAAGGAAGGGACCGGCGTCACCGTCCTCGGCGACGCGCTGGCCTACGTGATCTTCACGTCGGGTTCCACCGGGCGGCCCAAGGGGGCGATGATCCGCCACGAGGCGATCAGCGAGCGCCTGCTGTGGCAAGTGAACGAAATCCTCGGCTTTGGCCACGACGACGCCTCGCTGTTCAAGGCGCCGCTGTCCTTCGACATCTCCATCAACGAGATCTTCCTGCCGCTGGTCTGCGGCGGCCGGCTCGTCGTCCTGCGGCCCGGCGGCGAACGCGACCCGCACCACCTGCTGAGCGTCATCGCCGAACAGCGCGTCACCTTCACGTATCTGGTGTCGTCCATGCTGGACGTGCTGCTGGAGATGGCCGGCGACTCCGGCCGCCTGGACAGCCTGCGGCACGTGTGGTGCGGCGGGGAAGTGCTCACCCCCGAGCTGTACGAGCGGTTCCGCACCAAGCTCGACAACATCCCCATGTACCACGGCTACGGCCCCGCCGAGACGACCATCGGCGTCTCGCACGTCATCTACCGGGGCGCCGCGGAACGCCTGTCGACGTCCATCGGCAAGGCCAACCCCAACACCCAGCTCTACGTCCTGGACGACGAACTGCGCCCGGTCCCGGTCGGCGTCGGCGGTGAACTCTACGTCGGCGGCTTCCTCCTGGGCCGCGGCTACGTGGGCGCCCCCGGCCTCACCGCCTCCCGTTTCGTCGCCAACCCCTTCGCGAACGACGGCTCCCGCCTCTACCGCACCGGCGACCTCGCCCGCTTCGCCCCCGACGGATCACTGGACTTCCTCGGCCGCGCCGACAACCAGATCAAGATCCGCGGCATGCGGCTGGAGACCGAGGACGTCGAGGTCGGTCTCGCCGAACACCCCCGCGTCCGGCACACCTGCGTCGTCGCGAAGAAGAACGCGGCGGGCGGCACCTACCTGATCGGCTACGTCATACCCGCCGCCGGCAGTGCGGACCTGCGGGCCGACGAGGTCAAGGCCTGGGCCGGCGCGCACATGGTCGAGTACATGGTGCCCGCCCACATCGTCGTCATGGAGGAGTTCCCGCTCACCGCCAACGGCAAGCTCGACCGCAACGCGCTCCCCGAGCCCACGATCGAGACCGGCTCGCTCGTGCGCCCCACCACCGACGACGAGCGGGCGGTGTGCGCCGCGGTCGCGGAGGTGCTGCGCCTCGAAGAGGTCGGTGTCGACCAGGACTTCTTCCAGCTGGGCGGCGACAGCATCCTCGCGGTCTCCCTGCTGAGCGCGCTGCGCGAGCAGGGCCTGCATGTCACGGCACGGCAGATCTTCACCCACGGCACGGTGGGCGCGCTGGCCGCGGTCGCGAGCCGCGAGGACGTCTCCACCGTCGACCACGCCGATGTCGCCACCGGCACCGTCGTGGGTTCGCCCATCGTGCAGTGGCTCGGCGAGACCACGGACGTCATCGACGGTTTCGTCCAGTCGGTCGTCCTGAACACACCGGCGGACCTGACCGCCGACGCCCTCGACGCGATCTTCACCGCCCTCGTCACCCGGCACGACATGCTCCGCGCCAAACTGGTGCGCGGCAGCCGCTGGAGCTTCGACATCCCCGACGCGGACCGAGCCGAGCCCGGCTGGCAGCTCGGCGACCGGCCGCTCGAGGACTGCGTCGCCCTCGCCACCGACGCACTGGACCCCACGGGCGGCGTGATGCTCCGCGCCGTCTGGCGCCCCGAGGCACGCCAGCTCGTCCTCGTCGCCCACCACGTGATCGTCGACGGCATCTCCTGGCGCGTCCTGATGGAGGACCTGGCCACCGCCTGGCGGCAGTTCAGCGCCGGCCGGCCCATCGAACTCCCGCCGGTGGGCACGTCCTTCCGGCGCTGGACCCAGCTGCTGGAACGCGCCGCCTTCGACGCCGACAGCTCCTCCTACCGGCGACCGCTGCCCGGCGAGGACCGGCCGCTCGCCCGCCGCGCCCTCGCCGGGACCGACACCGTCGCGAACGAACGCCTGCGGATCGTCACGGTCGGCCCCGAGGTCACGGCCGCGCTGCTGAACGAGATCCCCGCGAAGTTCCACGCCGGCGTCAACGACGTCCTGCTCACCGCGCTCGCTGTCGCCCTCGCCCGGCACCGCCGCGACCTCGGCCAGGACCAGACCTTCGCCCACATCGAACTCGAAGGCCACGGCCGTGAAGGGCAGTTCGTCGCGGGCTCCGCCGGCTTCGAGCCGGAACTGTCGCGGACCGTGGGCTGGTTCACCACCCTCTTCCCGGTGACCGTCGACCCCGGCACGGCAACCGACTTCACCACCTCCGAGTACCTGACCGCCGCCCTCAAGGCGGTCAAGGAGGACCTCGCCCGGGTACCGGACAACGGCGTCTCCTACGGCGCCCTGCGCTACCTCACCCACAGCGAGTTCGACGCCCCCGCACCCCAGGTGCTCTTCAACTACCTCGGCCGCTTCGCCGCCGGCGCCCCCGGCGACTGGCAACTCGCGGGCACCACCGGCCAGCTGGGCGAGAAGCGCGACCCCCGGATGCGCCTGCCGCGCGCCCTGGAGTTCAATGCGATCGCCGAACCCGGCGCCTCCGGCGCCTACGAACTCGTCACCACCGTCTCCTGGCCCGACGGCCTGTTCACCGACGCCGACATCACGGCACTCGGCGACTACTTCCGCACGGCCCTGACCGGACTCGCCGCCCTCGACCGGGGCGGCCACTCGCCCAGCGATTTCCCCCTCGTACCGCTCACCCAGGCCGACGTCGACGCCCTGGACGGCCCGGCGCTGCGGGACGTCCTGCCGCTGACCCCGCTCCAGGAAGGCCTCTACTTCCACTCGGTCTTCGACGACGACTGCGCGGGCGCCTATGTCGAACAGCAACTGCTCACCCTGGACGGCGAGCTGGACACCGGCCGGCTCGCCGCGGCGGCCACCCGGCTGCTCGCCCTGTTCCCGAACCTGGCCGCGCGCTTCACGGCCCTGGCCGACGGCCGCGTGGTCTCCGTCCTGGAGAACGGCGTCGAAGCCCCCTTCACCACGCTGGACCGCCCCGGCATCACCGACGAGGAGATACGCGACCTCGCCGAACGGGACCGCCGCACCGGCTTCGACCTCGCCACCGGCCCTCTCATGCGGTACACGCTCATCCGCACCGGCTCCGGCCGGAGCGTCCTGGTGCAGACCGTGCACCACATCATCGCCGACGGCTGGTCCGTGCCGCCGATGCTCCGCGCGCTGCTCGCCGAGTACCACGCGCCGGGCACCGTCCACCCGCTCGGCGGCTTCGCCGACTACGTGCACTGGCTCGCCGGGCGCGACGCCGACGAGAGCGACCGCGTCTGGCGCGAGGAACTCGCCGACCTGCCCGGCCCGTCGCTGGTCGGCGAGGGGCACACCCCCTCCGACCGGTTCGCCGACACCTTCGTGGAACCCGAGGACGACATCGACACCGCCGTCCGCGAGGCCGGAGTGCCGCTGAGCGTCGCCGTGCACAGCGCCTGGGCCGTCACCCTCGGCGGCATCCTCAAGGGCCGGGACGTGGTCTTCGGCTCCACGGTCTCCGGCCGCGACGCCGAGGTGCCCGGCATCGGCGACATGGTGGGCCTCTTCATCAACACCATCCCCGTACGCGCCCGTTGGACCGCAGGGGCCACCGCAGCCGACCTGCTCAGCTCGGTGCGCGACCACCAGAGCACGGTCCTGCCCCACCAGCACGTCTCGCTGGCGCGCATCGGCCGGCAGGCCGGCGCCGGTTCGCTCTTCGACACGCTCGTGGTGTTCGACGTGGCCACCGACCTGACCTCACTGCGGAGTCCCGGCGACACGCTGACCATCACGGCCCTCGTCAACGAGGGCGCCCCGCACTACCCGCTGACACTCGTGGTCGAGCGCGCACGCGACGGCCGACCGCGCTTCAACCTCATCTACGACGGTGAACTGCTGCGCGAGAGGACCGCCCGGGCGATCCTGCACACGTTCAGCCGAAACCTGACCGGCCTGCTCGCGCACCAGGACACCCCGGTCGACGATCTGGCAGCGGGAGCCGAACGCCGCCCCTCACCGATCACCCCGGCCACCCTGGGCGGACTGTTCGACACCGCGGCCCGCCGCGACCCGTCGGCCACCGCCGTCACCCAGTGCGGCCTCGACGGCGCCACCCGTTCCCTGACCTACGGCGAACTGTCCGACGCGAAGAACGACCTGGCCTGCGCCCTGCGCGCGGCAGGGGTCGGCCCGGGCAAACGGGTTGCGCTGGCCGTCCCGCGCTCCCTGGAGCAGGTCGTCGCCCTGGTCGCGATCGTCGGCGCGGGCGGCGCGTACGTCCCCCTCGACCTGGCGTACCCGGACGAGCGACTGGAGTACATCCTCGCCGACGCGGCCCCGCAGGTCGTCCTCGTGGACCGGGACCAGCGCGACCGCTTCACGGACCTCCTGGCCCGGGCGGGGGTGCCGGCCCGGGTGCTGGTCCAAGGCGAAGAGCCCCCGGCCGCCCGCACGGAGCCCACCCCCGAGCCCGACTGGCACACCCCCGCCTACGTGATCTACACCTCCGGATCCACGGGCCGCCCCAAGGGCGTCGTCGTCCCGCACTCCAGCGTGGTGTCGCTGCTCGCGAACACCCGGCCGGACATGGACTTCGGCCCGCGGGACGTCTGGGTCCAGTTCCACTCCTTCTCCTTCGACTTCGCCGTCTGGGAGCTGTGGGGCGCACTGGCGTACGGCGGTGAGCTGCTGGTGCCCGAGTACGGACTGACGCGCTCCCCGGTCGACTTCCACCGGCTGGTCCGCGAACGCGGCGTGACCGTGCTCAACCAGACCCCGTCCGCCTTCTACCAGTTCATCGAGGCCGACCGGCTCGCCGGTGAACCGCTGCCCGCACTGCGCCGGATCGTCTTCGGCGGCGAGGCACTGGACCCCGGACGGCTGCGCGGCTGGGTCGAACGGCACGGCACGGCCGCACCCGAGCTGGTCAACATGTACGGCATCACCGAGACCACCGTCCACGTCACCCACCGGGTGCTGACCGACGCCGACTTCGGCCCCGGCGACGACGTCAGCCCCATCGGCGGCCCGATCCCCGGCCTGGTCACCTACCTGCTCGACGACCGGCTCCGCCCGGTGCCGCCGGGCCGCGAGGGCGCCATCTACGTCGCCGGCGACCAGGTGTCCCTCGGTTACCTGGGCCGGCCCGGCCTCACCGCGGGCCGCTTCGTGGCGAACCCGTTCACCGCGGACGGCTCCCGCATGTACCACACGGGCGACCTCGCGATCCGCACCCTCGACGGCGAGCTCCACTTCACCGGACGCGCCGACGATCAGGTCCAACTCAAGGGCTTCCGCGTCGAGTTGGGTGAGGTGGAGTCGGCGATCAGGGCCATCGACGGCGTGACCGATGTGGCGGTGACGGTGGCGGACACCGGTGACCATCTGGTCGCACACGTGGTGGGCAGCGTGCCGGCCGACCTGACGGCCCGTCTGTCCTCCAGGCTGCCTGTCCACATGGTTCCGGGCCAGGTCCTCACGATCGAGGCCCTACCGCTGACGATCAACGGCAAGCTGGATCGAATGGCGTTGGCGGGGAGCCCCGTCAGGGGCGCGGGGAACCGCGCGACCAGCCCCCACGCACCCACAGACGAAACGGCTGCCGTTACCGCACTCACCAAGATCTTCACCGAGACGCTGCCCGGCGCTTCCGTAGACCCCGACACCGACTTCTTCCGCGCCGGAGGCGACAGCATCATCGCCATCACGGTCGTGAACAGGGCCCGCACCCTCAGCCTGCCCATCGCGCCCAGGGACGTCTTCCTGCTCAAGACCCCTCGCGCACTGGCCGAACACCTCGGCACCAACACACCCCAGACCCCTCAGGTCCCCATCCGCCGGGGGGACGGTCCCCTCACCCCCACCCCGATCATCCTCCGCCAGCGCGAACTCGGCGGCTCCCTCACCCGCTTCGCCCAGGCCAGGACACTCCAGGCCCCCGAAGGCACGGGATACGCCGACGCCGTACGCGCCGCGAACGCCGTGGTCGCCGCGCACCCGACCCTCCGGCTGCGTCTCGACACCGCGCACGGCGTGTGGACGCTGCGCACCGAACCCGCCCGCGAGGCGACCGTCGTACGCCCGACCACCACCGACGCGACAGCCGTCGCGAACGAGGCCGCCGGACAGCTCGACCCCGAGTCAGGCGAAGTGATCGCGTTCGCGTGGCTGGAGTCGAGCAGGACCCTCGTCGTCACCGTGCACCACCTCGCCGTCGACGCGGTCTCCTGGCTGATCCTGCTGGAGGACCTGGCCACGGCCCTGCGCGGCGAGCCCCTCGCCCCGCCGACCACCTCGTACGCCGAGTACGCCGAAGCCCTGACGCTTCAGGCGACCCAGGACGTCCATGGCCTGGGCCGTTGGATCACCACCCTCCAGGCTCCCGAACTGCTCCCGTTCACGCGGGCGTTGCGCAAGACGACGGTGGTACTCGCCCCGGACGTGAGCGACAGCGTCACCCGCACCGCACCCGCCGCACTCGGCCTCGGCCTCACCGAGCTGCTCTGCGGCGCCCTGCGCACCGCGCTCACCCGTATCCAGCCGTCGCCCGGCGACCTCGCGATCGACCTGGAGCGCCACGGCCGCGTCCCGGCCCTCGAACAGCACGACTACACCCGTACCGTCGGCTGGTTCACCGCCATCGCGCCCGTACGGCTCACCGCGCACACCGATCCCGTCGCCGCGGCCCGCGAGGTCGCCGAGCGCCGGCCGGACGAGCGCGGGCACGTCGCCTACGGCCGGCTCAGGTACCTCGACCCGCAGACGGCCCCGCTGCTCACCGCCCGCCCGCAGGTGCTGTTCAACTACCTCGGCCGGGGCAGCGAGTCCCAGGCGCTGCACCTCACCGGCGGCGACCAGGGCAGCCCCTACGCCGTCGAGGTCAACGCGTGGACCGACGAGTCCACCGGCAGCCTGCTCGCCGAGTTCGTCCTCGCCGAGGGCGTCCCCGACGCGATCACCGAGCACTGGCGCGGCGCGCTGACGCACCTCGCGGGCGCCGCGACGACGGCCGAGCGCACCGCACCGGTCACCCCGCTCCAGCGCGGCCTGTTCTTCCAGGCCCAGATGGCGGGCTCGGCCGGACACTACGTCGCGCAGAACTGGTTCGCCTTCGACCGGCGCCTGGACACCGGCGCGCTGGCCGAGGCGATGGCACACGTGATCGCGCGGCACCCGGTCGTCGGCGCCGGCTTCGGCACCGACGAGGACGGGAACCCGGTCCAGGTCCTCAAGGCCGGCCGACGGGTCGACGTCCGCACGGTCGCCCTGTCGACGGACGCGGAGGTCGACGCCCTGCGCGCCCGGGACCGGGACACGGGCTTCGATCCGGGCGAGCCGCCGCTGATCCGGCTGACCGTCGTGCACCTGCCCGGCGACCGGGACGGCCTGCTGCTCAGCTACCACCTGCTGCTGTGGGACGGCTGGTCCCGCGAGATCGTCCTGCGCGACCTCTTCGACGCCTACCGTGCCGTCCTCGCGGGTGAGCCGCTCGACCCGACGCCCGCCACACCGAGCTTCGAGGAGTACGCCCGGGCCCTCGACGCCAGGGACCCGGCGCTGTCGGAGCGCTTCTGGGCGGACCACCTGGCCGCTCTCCCCGGCCCGACGCTGCTCGCGGGTCCGGCGCCGTCCTTCTCGGACGACCTGCCGGGCGCGCTCGTGCACACCCTGTCCGCCGAGCAGTCCGCCCTGGTGCGGGAGGCGGCCCGGGTGCACGGCGTCACCCTCAACTCGGTGCTCACCGGCGCGTTCGGCCTGCTCCTCGGCGCGCACACCGGCCGCAGCGACGCCGTGTTCGGCGTGACCGTATCCGGCCGGGACGGCGAGGGGCGCTCCGACATCGTCGGCGTGCTGCTCAACACCGTGCCGATGTGGACCCGGGCCCGCCCCGACGACACGGTCGGCGCCTATCTGTCGGCCGTCCAGGCCGCCCGGGTCGAGGCGATGGAGCACGAGCACCTCGGGCTCGGCGAGATCCAGCGGGCCAGCGGGCACGACACCCTGTTCGACAACCTGTTCGTGCTCCAGAACTTCCTGGACATGGACGCGTTCGCCGAGATGAACACCCGGCACGGCATCACCTCGGTGAAGGCCGACGACTCCACCCACTATCCGTTCACCTGGGTCGTCACGCCCGGGGACCGGCTCACGGTCAAGCTGGAGTACCGCGACGGCGACACCGGCGACGCCCGCCGTCTCCTCGACGACTACCTGGGCGTACTCGAAGACCTGGCCCGTGCCACCGGGCCGGTCGGCGCGCTGCGGGGGCTGGGCCCGGTGCCCGAGCCGGCCGCACGCACCGACGTCGGCACGGGCACCGTCGTCGACCGGTTCGACCGTGCGGCGGACCGCGATCCGCGGCGGGTGGCGCTCGTCGCCCACGGCTCGACGATGACGTTCGCCGAACTCCGCGACCGCAGCCGGGCCGTGGCGGGCGTGCTCGCCGCGCGCGGCATCGGACCGGAAACGACCGTGGGCCTCGCGATCCCGCGCTCCCTCGACTGGATCGCGGCCCTGTTCGCCGTCCTGAGGGTCGGCGCCGCGTATGTGCCGCTTGAGCTGGACCACCCGGACGAGCGGATCGCCGCCATCGTCGACGACGCCCGCCCGGACGTGACCCTCACCGTGAGCGCGGTCTCGCCCCGGCTGACCGGCGACCTGATCGAACTGGACCGGCCGCTGCCCGAGGCCGAGCCGTACGTGACGTTCGCGCCGGACGACCCGGACCGGCTGCGCCACCCCGCGTACACGATCTACACCTCCGGCTCCACCGGCAAGCCCAAGGGCGTGGTGACCGGGTACGCCGGTCTCACCAACATGCTGATCAACCACCAGCGCCGGATCTTCGAGCCGGTGCTGGCCGAGCACGGACACCGGATCTTCCGGATCGCGCACACCGTGTCCTTCGCGTTCGACATGTCGTGGGAGGAGCTGCTGTGGCTCGCCGACGGCCATGAAGTGCACATCTGCGACGAGGAGTTGCGCCGGGACGCGCCCCGGCTGGTCGCCTACTGCCTGGAGCACGGGATCGACGTCGTCAACGTGACGCCGACCTACGCGCAGCAGTTGGTGGCCGAGGGCCTGCTCGACAACCCGGAGCGGCGCCCGGCGCTGGTGCTGCTCGGCGGCGAGGCCGTCACGCCGACGCTGTGGCAGCGGCTCGCCGAGACCGAGGGCACGGTCGGCTACAACCTGTACGGGCCCACCGAGTACACCATCAACACCCTGGGCGTCGGCACCTTCGAGTGCGAGGACCCGGTGGTGGGCGTGGCCATCGACAACACGGACGTGTACGTCCTGGATCCGTGGCTGCGGCCGCTGCCGGACGGTGTACCCGGCGAGTTGTACGTGTCGGGCATCGGCATCGCGCGCGGCTATCTCGGACAGCCGGCCCAGACCGCGCACCGCTTCGTGGCCTGCCCGTTCGGCGAGCCCGGCGAGCGCATGTACCGCACCGGCGACCTGGTGCTCCGCCGCCCGGACGGCAACCTGATGTACCTGGGCCGCACCGACCAGCAGGTCAAGATCCGCGGCCACCCTTCGCCGACGACCCTGAGCATGCCCAGCCGCTCCCTGCCACGCAGGGCGAACTTGGCGATCGCCACCTTGTT
>NZ_JBEXSH010000195.1:0-11696 GCF_040613555.1 Streptomyces sp. NPDC006265 | reverse complement strand
CCCACGAAGGCCACCTTGCGGCCGTGCGCGTGGGCGGCGTCCAGGACCTGCTGGATGCGGTGCACGTGGCTGGCGAAACTGGAGACGATGACCCGGCGCGGCGCGGCCCGCATCACCTGCTCGATCGCCGGGTTCAGCTCCCGCTCGGAGGTGGTGAAGCCGGGAACTTCGGCGTTGGTGGAGTCGGTGAGGAACAGGTCCACGCCCTCCTCGCCGAGGCGGGCGAAGGCGCGCAGATCGGTGATGCGGTCGTCCAGCGGGAACTGGTCCATCTTGAAGTCGCCGGTGTGCAGCACCATCCCGGCGCCGGTGCGGATCGCGACCGCCAGGCTGTCCGGGATGGAGTGGTTGACCGCGACGAACTCGCAGTCGAAGGGCCCGAAGCCGCGCCGGTCGCCCTCCCGCACCCGCACCGTGCGCGGCCGGATGCCGTGTTCCTTGAGCTTGGCCTCCAGAAACGCCAGCGTCAGCTTCGAGCCGACAACGGGAATGTCCGCCCGCTCGCGCAACAGATACGGCACGCCGCCGATGTGGTCCTCGTGCCCGTGGGTGAGCACCACGGCCACGATGTCGTCGAGCCGGTCCCGGATCGAGGTGAAGTCCGGCAGGATCACGTCCACGCCGGGCTGGGTCTCCTCGGGGAACAGCACGCCGCAGTCGACGATGAGCAGCTTGCCGGCGTACTCGAAGACGGTCATGTTGCGGCCGATCTCGCCCAGGCCTCCCAGGGCGACAACCCGCAGCCCTCCGGCGGGAAGGGGAGGGGCGGCTTTCAGTTCGGGGTGCGGATGACTCATACCCTGACGTTACCCGTGGAGCGGGAGTGCATGATCCGTTGCCTGTGTGATCTCTCTGTGGCAGCGGGTGAGACGGCGAGGCCCCGCCGAGAAGCATCCGACGGGACCTGGCGCGACATGGTTTCCAGGTGAGTTCACGCACTTCCCCGATCAGCCGGCCGATCATGATACGGAGGGCAGTCGCGCGGGATGCCAAACGGCTCACACGGCTCGTGCGAGGCTCAGGCGCCTACGAGGGCGAGTACGCGGCCGCAGTGGCGGGCTACCGGGTCGGTCCTGATTACATCGAAGCCCACCGCGCTTTCGTAGCCGTCGGCGCCGACGAGCACGGAGTGCGGGTCCTCGGGTTCTACCCGCTCGTCCTCGCTCCACCAGAGCTCGATCTGCTGTTCGTCGCCGACGAAGTGCAAGGGCGTGGTATTGGACTGCTGCTCGTTGCGCACATGCGCCGACCAGGTTCTGCCGGTATACGGCACAGTTGCGCAGGCACAAGCGGGTCTGGGGGGCCGGGGGATGAGGGACTGGCCCCACTGGCCCCCCAATAGCGCCACTCGCGGACGTCACCGGCGACGCCTGCTGAACGCGAACACTGTCGGGCGCCGACCCGGGCGCGGCAACGTGGCGAGCAAGAGACGGCGTCCGAACCCTTCAGGCGCCGCCCACACCGATATGACGCCACCGGCCGGCGCCCGCTGGCCGTCACCTCGTACCGCCTTTTCATGGGGTCCGCCATGGTCCCCCGAGCAGGTGTTGCCGACAGTGAGCTTGGCGCGTCGCGGCCAAGTGTTCGACAGAAGTGCACCGAGCCTGTCCTCGGCGGCCTCGGCCCCGTCCGGCGAAACCTGCGCCTCGCACGGTGTCTGAACCCCCGGCTTCGACTTACGCGAGAGGCTGACGGAGCCGGGGCGCAGACGCTGCCGATGGATCGGCTCAGCGGCCGAGAGCCTTGCGCAGCTCATCCTTGTTCATCGAGGAGCGGCCCTCGATGTTCTTCTTCTTCGCCTCCGCATACAGCTGATCCCTGGTGGGTCCCTGTGCACCGCTGTGTGAGCGTTCGCCGCCACGCTGGGAAGCGGACTTGGGGTCCTTGGTGGAGGTCTTTCCAGCCGTCTTCGATTCGCCGGAACGTGCCCGTTCCTTGTTGACCGTGCGTGCGGCGATTTCCTTGGCGCGTCCCGTGGAAGAGCCGCGCTGCTTGGCGCTTTCCTTGACGTGCTCGTACTGCCGTTCCCGCTTGTCGCTGGATCCTGCCGGCATGTCCGCCTCCTGGTCGTCGGTTGCGCTGTGTGCTTTGTCGTGTTCCCCGGCCGGCCTGGAGGCAGGCAGCTCCTGTCCGCCTGTTCCGCCTTTCGTGGGCATCACCCGAGCCGTGCGGCTCCGAAATGCCGGCCGGATCCCTCTTGGGCGGGGACACGAGGGTCTGTGCCGCCGCCGTGGTCGCGCGCCAGGGCCTGCCACGGCGCAGCAAGCGTTACGGCAGGTGAGGGTGGGGAACCCACGCCCACAACCACCGAATGCGACCGTCCGCCGCCGCGGTAGTCGGGGACGGCCGACAGCGACAGGGAGTGAATCTGATGACGAAGGCGCGGGACATTATGACGGGCGGAGCCGAGTGCGTCGGGGCCGAAGAGACGGTGCTGGACGCGGCCCGCAAGATGAAGGACCTCGGCGTCGGTGCCTTGCCGATCTGCGGCACGGACAACAAGCTCAAAGGGGTACTGACCGACCGGGATGTCGTCGTGAAGGTTCTCGGCGCGGGCAAGGACCCCGCGACCTGTCCGGTCGGCGAGCTGGCCCAGGGCGAGGCAGTGACCATCGGTGCCGACGACGACGTGGAGGAGATCCTGCGCACCATGACGGAACACAAGGTGCGCCGTCTGCCGGTGATCGACGGGCATGACCTGGTCGGCATGGTCGCCCAGGCCGACGTCGCCCGATCCCTGCCCGATCCCAAGGTCGGCGACCTGCTCCAGGTCCTGTCCACCGACTGAGCCGAACGCCGGGACCCCGGGCCTCCTGGCCGCCGGTGTGGGAACGCACCGGATTGGCGGCCGGGGCCCGGGGCACCCGGGTCGGTGTATGACCCATGTGAGCGATGGTGACGAGGGAGGCTCCCTATGCTCTTGGCACATCCCGTCGTGCTGAAGAACCTCATCGAGCAGTACGAGACGCTGCGCGCCCTGCACGCCGAAAGCGGCACCTCAGAAGCGCGCCAGCGCATGGAAGACGTCGCTTACACACTCTGCGTGTCGACCGGCACTCGTGATATCGAAGCCGCCCTTGTCGCCGCCCGGCACCGGCTGCCCGGCGCCCGCACCGAAGACGACTCCCTCCTGACCACCTGACCTGCCCCGGAATTTCCCACAAGCACCATGACCACGACCGCCGACCTGCCAACGTTCAGCAGCCTCGACGAGCTGACCCAGCTCATCACCCACCGCCACGGCCTCT
This sequence comes from Streptomyces sp. NPDC006265, assembly GCF_040613555.1. Lineage (NCBI taxonomy): Bacteria > Bacillati > Actinomycetota > Actinomycetes > Kitasatosporales > Streptomycetaceae > Streptomyces > Streptomyces sp. NPDC006265. Next base: position 8,448 of record NZ_JBEXSH010000195.1, on the reverse strand, counting down.
ACGTGCGCTGGTCCCGCGGGCCGGAGAGCGACCTGCCGAAGACGAGCAGTACGGACGATCTGACCGGGATCAAGCTGCCGGGCCTGTCGGCCAGCCCTCTGGACCTCGAGGACTGGTGGGGCGAGCGGCCCGTGCGAGTCTGGGTCGCCCGCCGACTGTACGACTACTGCCACCTGCCGCACGTGAAGGACGTCCGCGCCCGCCCCTGGGTCCTGCGCGGCTCCGAGAGGGCCCGCGGACCGGACAATGAACCCCTGGTGACGGAGATCGAACCCCTCGGCTGGATCGCCGACCAGGTCATCACGGACGCCTGCCGCATCATCACCGAACAGCCTGGGCACTGGGGCACACTCGACCGAGACGAACCTTCTGAGGAGCCCCCTTATCCCTGAGGCCGTCGCCGAGGCGGCACGACCACCAGTAGCCCTCGGGCGGCGTCATCGCCTCCGGGCCCGATCCCGAGGGCGCGTAGTCCCGGCCGGTGTCGGCATCGTGCCATTGGTCGAGGCTGCGGGTCATGGAAGCCACCTGATGGGAGACACGTTCCAGGGCGTCGACGACGGCCTGGTAGCCGCCGAAGGACATGCGATGACGGCGCCGCAGGCGTCGGGGGTTGTAGAGGGTGCTCTCCCGGGCGGTGTGGATCGAGGACTGGGCCTGCTGCACGATCGGTGCCAGGTGGGCAGCGCGCAGGCGCCACTGCCGGGCGGCTTCCTCTTCCAGCTACCCCTCGCGCAGCGCCGGGTGCATGTCGCCGGTCAGGCCGTACAGCCGAGTGGGCGAGGGTGTGGATGCCGTACTCGGCGCTGCGGTAGCGCAGGGGAGGCAGCACCAGCGTGTTCACCACGACGCCGATGGCGCAGCCGATGAGCACGAGCGCGATGATCTGGCCAAGCTGGGACCGGCGTTGTGCATCGCTGGTGGCCGAGACGTAGGTGGAGAAGGCGAAGAACGCCGCGGTGGCGACCTGGGAGCCCAAGGCAGTGATCCCGGAGAAGAAGGACCAGGCCTCCAACCGGAAGAAGAAGGGCTCCGGAGGCGGTCGGCCCGTCAGCCACGACGCCGACCTCTACAAGGAGAGGAACACCGTCGAGCGACTGATCAACAAGCTCAAGGCCTGGCGAGGCATCGCCACCCGATACGACAAGACCCCGGACAGCTACCTCGCCGGCCCTCCGCCTACGAGCCTCGATGATCTGGATCAAAGACCTCACCCGGACCACCAATTGATCACGACTCGATACGCGCCCTAGTTGAGCATCGACGCCATCCGCGCCCTGACCGGATCCAGTGAGGCCGACCGTTCCCTCCCCGGCAGCGACCTCGGCTCCGCCGGCGCCGTCGCGGATTCCAGGCAGACCCTGCTGTGCACCTACCTCTCCGCCGTCCTCCTGCTCGGGCTGGTCCTCAACGCCACCCTCGGCTGGTCCTGGGCCGACCCGATCGCCGCCCTCGTCATCGCCACCATCGCCGTCAAGGAAGGCCATGACGCCTGGCAGGGCAAGGGCTGCTGCGCTCCCACCGCCCACACCCCGGCTTCCGCCGGGACCGCTGCGGCTGTGACGGACACGGTCCGTTGGCGCGGATGGCTCGTTCGGCCAGGTGCGAGGCGATGGCTTGGGGAAGACGACTACGGCGGACATGGCTCATCGTCCCGCCCTCCGGTGAAGTCTCCGCGCCTCCTCGCGCAAGTCCGCGTTGCAGAGCACGTCCGCGGCCGTGCAGGCCAGCGCGCTGGTGACGGCGACGAGTACGTCGCGGGCCCGGGGGGAGGCAGCTGCGGCGGCGAACTCGGGGGTGTGGTCGGACCCGTCGTCCATGATGGCGACGAAGGGGTGGATGGCGGGCACGTGTGTACTGACGTTGCCGATGTCCGACGATCCCAAGTAGACGCCCGGCGCAGGTGGCGTCAACTCGATCCCCGCCCCGGACAGGTGTCGGGCGAACGTCTCGGACAGCAGGCCGCTGTCACGGAAGTGCTCGTAGCGGACCGTGGCTCGGTCCACCTCGGTCCTGGTGCCCGTGGCGTGGGCGACGCCCTCGGCGCCGGTGCGCAACTGCCCGGTCAGGTCTTCCAACGCATCGGTCGTTGCCGCGCGCAGGCCGAACAGCCCCTCCGCGTACTCCGGGACGATGTTGGTGGCCTTGCCCCCGTCGGTGACGATCCCCTGCATGTGAGAGGCCGCCGGCAGACGCCTGCCCAGGGCGGTCAGGACGTTGAACAGTTCGAGCAGCGCCAGGAGAGCGTCGACACCTTCGGTCGGGTTGCCTGTGGGGTGTGCGGCGCGGCCGTGGAAGGCCACCCGGTACTGCACCTGCGCGGTCAGTGGCGCCCGCTTCCAGTTGTACACGCCCGGGTGGAACATCAGCGCGGCGTCGACGTCGTCGAACACGCCGGCCTCCACTTCCAGGACCTTTCCGCCCCCGCCCTCCTCGGCCGGCGTCCCGACAGCCGTGACACGTCCGGTCGAGGTGTCCAGCACAGCGTTCAGCGCGAGCGCCGCTCCCAGACCGGCGGCTGCGATGAGATTGTGCCCGCAGGCGTGGCCGAGGCCCGGCAAGGCGTCGTACTCCAGCAGCAGTGCCACGGCGGGACGGCCTTGCCCCGAATGGGCGGTGAACGCGGTGGGCATCCCGGCCACCCCGCGCTCGACCTCGAAACCGGCCTTTTCCAGTTCGCCCGTCAGCAGTGCCGCGGCCCGGTGCTCGGCGAAGGCGTGCTCGGGGTGGGCGTGCAACTCGAGGGCGGTCTCCCACAGCAGATCCGCCCGTTTCGCGACCTCCACGCGTAGCCCGGCGTGGACACCGGCGTTCACGTCGTCGCCGGAAGGCGTACGGGCCACCTGGCCTCCTCGGATCGAAGTGCGGTCGTCCGTCTTCGCTTCGTGCACCACCGGGTGCCATCAACCGGGCGTCGCAACACCCCGGGGTTTCAACCGAGGCACCGGTGCAACTCGTCCGGTGCGCTCTGGGACGACGCGAAGCGAAGTCATGCCGAAGTGCGGCCGGGCGGAGGATGACCGCTGGGAGGAACGATGGATCACTCGCGGGTACCCGTGCTGGAGGCGCTCGAGGAGTTCCGGCGCCGTGGAGACGTGGCGTTCGGCCCGCCGGGGCACAAACAGGGCCGCGGCGTGGATCCGCGGGTGGCTGACATCGTCGGGCTCGACGTGTTCCGGTCGGACGTACTGTCCCTCAACGGATTGGACGACCGCCGTCAGTCCCAGGGCGTGCTCAGCCAGGCTCAGGAATTGATGGCCGACGCGGTGGGGGCCGAACAGGCGTTCTTCTCCACCTGTGGCAGTTCCCTGTCGGTCAAGACCGCCATGCTGGCCGTGGCCGGTCCCGGCGAGAAACTGCTGCTGTCCCGCAACGCGCACAAGTCGGTGATCGCGGCCGTCGTCGTCAACGGCGTGGAGCCCATCTGGGTGCACCCGAAGTTCGACGCCGAACGGCACCTCGCGCACCCCCCGGAGCCCGACGACGTCCGGCGCCGCCTCGAGGAGCACCCGGACGCCAAGGGCATGCTGCTGATCACTCCCACCGACTGGGGCACCTGTGCGGACGTGGCGGGCGTGGCCCGTGTCTGCCACGAGTTCGGCGCACCACTGATCGTCGATGAGGCATGGGGGGCTCATCTGCCGTTCCACCCCGGACTGCCGGCCTGGGGCATCGACGCCGGGGCCGATCTGGTGGTCACCAGCGTCCACAAGATGGGCGGGGCTATCGAGCAGAGCTCCGTATTCCACCTCCAGTACGACCGGGTGTCGCCGGAGGCCCTCAAACAGCGGGAGGACCTGCTGGGCACCACGAGCGCCTCCTCCCTGGTCTTCGCGACCCTCGACGGCTGGCGCCGTCAGATGGTCGAACACGGGCGCGATCTCCTGGAGGCCGCGCTGCACCGTGCGGAGCGCATTCGGTCGGCCGCCGGAGATCTGCCCGGTCTGCGACCCATGGGCGGGGAGGTTGTCGAGGAAGGGTTCGCCGCCGCGTTCGACCCGTTGAAGATCGTGATCGACGTACGGGAACTGGGTATCAGCGGCATGCAGGCGGCCGAGTGGTTGAGGGCGAACCGGCATGTGGACGTCGGCGGCTCCGACACCTGCCGGATCAGCGCGTCCATCACGCACGCCGATGACGACGAGACCGAGAAGATCCTGCTGGACGCCCTGCGCGCGCTCGTCGAGGGCGCCGACTCCATCGAGAAGCAGCCGCCGGTGCGCCTGCCCGAGCCCTCGGACCTGGAACTGGAGCAGGCGATGCTGCCGCGGGAGGCGTTCTTCGCCCCGGTGGAGCACGTGTCCGCCGAGCGCGCCGCCGGACGGATCGCCGCGGAGATGATCAGCCCGTACCCGCCGGGGGTGCCTGTTGTCGCTCCCGGTGAGGTCATCACCGACGAGGTTCTGGACTACCTGCGCAGCGGTGTCGAGCACGGGGTCCTGATCCCGGACGCGGCCGACCCGTCGGTCGAGACGCTTCGTGTGGTGGCGCGGAACTGACGACGGTTGATCAGAGACATGGTCCTTCTCGGCGCGGCGAGTACCTGAAAGCCGGCGTCGGCAGTGACCGACGTGATGCTCCCGCCGCGAAGCGGGCCCCGAGGCGCTCCCCTTCGGCCCGCGACGCCGGGGGCGCCGGAGGCCCTTGTCAGGAACCTGGGAGGGGGGCCTCCGCGCTGCTCAGCGGTCAACAGGCGCCCGATGTATCTGGAGATCTACCGGCGCCTGACCGTGCACGAGGCGAGTGGCACTTGCAGCCTGGCAGCGCGGTGCCGGAGACGGTGGGCATCCCGCGCAATGAGCCTTCCTGGCCGTGACTGGCGGCCCCTTGCAACGAACCGTTGACGGGCCCGTCATCGCGCCGTCCGAGGAACTGCATCGAATGGGTGGGGTTACTCAATCCACCGGCAGGTGAGAACCCAAGGCAGCATGCGGCGGGCAACCCCGCCTTCAGTACGGCTCAGCAATGGAGAGGTGACCATGGCAGACATCAACTCCGCTGACGTGCAAACGGCTCTCAGGTGCCAGTTACCCGGCCAGCCGCGACGACCTCGTGGCGCTGGCCGATGACGGCCCTAACGACGTTCAGAAATCCGTGTTCGACCAAGACTGGCTGTGTGCAAAGCAGCCGGCGCCGCTGTCCCCTTGCACCGTCGTTCAGGTGCGCGGGCTGATGGTTGGCGATCAGGATCCCCACGCCCCTGCCGCAGGCAGGTGTCTCGGGTCGGCTTTGGCCGGGGGCAGGGCGCTAATGCTTTTCAGTAATGCTTTTCATTCAGTGCACCGAATGCGTGGAGGGACGAGCACCGGGGTTACGGGGAAGCGATGCCGGGTACCGAGGATGCGGTCGGCGCGGCGGGTGCCGGCTGTGATGGAGAGGTCCGGCATGGACGCTTCGGTGGACCGCATCGCGCAGCCGTGGGGCGGCCGTACTCCGTATGGGCGCCACGAGGTGTGGCCCGCGCGGGTGGACACTCATCTCGAGGAGGGCGTCGCACCGGATGACGTGCAGCGATGGGTGCGGGCCGCGTCGATTCTGCACTCCGACGGCGATGCGATGGACATCGCGGTCGTGGACGGTCGGATGGTCGGCGTCCGGGGACGCGCGCAGGACCGGGTGAACCACGGCCGTCTTGGGCCCAAGGACCTGTTCGGCTGGCAGGCCAACGCTTCTTCCGACCGGCTGACCCGGCCGCTCGTCCGCCAGGGCGGCCGTCTGGTCGAGACCGACTGGGCGACCGCCATGGACCGGATCGTGTCCCGGTCCCGGACTCTTCTTAAAGAGAAGGGCCCCGGTTCGATCGGCTTCTACACCACCGGTCAACTGTTCTTGGAGGAGTACTACACGCTGGCGGTGCTGGCCCGCGCCGGCATCGGCACGAATCACCTGGACGGCAACACCAGGCTCTGTACGTCCACGGCCGCCGAGGCGCTCAAGGAGTCCTTCGGCTGCGACGGTCAGCCCGGAAGCTACGACGACGTCGATCACGCGGACGTCATCGCGTTGTACGGGCACAACCTGGCCGAGACGCAGCCGGTGCAGTGGATGCGCATCCTGGACCGGCTCGACGGCGCCGATCCGCCCCGCCTGGTCTGCGTGGACCCCCGGCCGACGCAGGTGGCGCGCCGGGCTACGGTGCACCTCGCCCCGCGCGGCGGCACCAACGTGGCGCTGCTCAACGCGCTGCTGCACGAGATCATCCGCACCGACCGGGTCGATCACGCCTACGTCGAAGCGCACACCGTCGGCTTCGCGGAGCTGGAAGCCCGGGTCAAGGAGTGCACCCCCGAGTGGGCGGCCGGCATCTGCGACGTCCCGGCCGCGCGCATCCGCGAGGCGGCGGAGACCATCGGCTCGGCCGACCGGCTGCTGTCGACGGTCCTGCAGGGCGTCTACCAGTCCCACCAGGCCACCGCGGCCGCCGTGCAGATCAACAACATCCACCTGATCCGCGGCATGCTCGGCCGACCGGGAGCGGGCGTGCTGCAGATGAACGGCCAGCCCACCGCCCAGAACACCCGGGAGTGCGGCGCCAACGGTGACCTGCCGGGCTTCAGGAACTGGGAGAACGACCAGCACGTCGCGGACCTGGCGAAGGTCTGGAACGTCGAACCGAAGCAGATCCCGCACTACGCGCCGCCCACTCACGCCATGCAGATGTTCCGCTACGCCGAACAGGGCTCGATCCGCATGCTGTGGATCAGCGGCACCAACCCCGCCGTCTCCCTGCCCGAGCTGTCCCGCATCCGCTCGATCCTGTCGCAGGAGCGGCTGTTCGTCATCGTGCAGGACCTGTTCCTGACGGAGACCGCCCAACTGGCCGACGTGGTGCTGCCCGCCGCGACCTGGGGGGAGAAGACGGGGACGTTCACGAACGCCGACCGCACCGTGCACCTGTCCGACAAGGCCGTCGACCCGCCGGGCGAGGCCAGGCCGGACCTGGACATCTTCCTCGACTACGCCCGACTCATGGACTTCCGCGACAAGGACGGCGGCCCTCTGGTCCACTGGCACGACCCGGAGTCGGCGTTCGAGGCGTGGAAACGGTGCAGCGCCGGCCGGCCGTGCGACTACACCGGCCTCACCTACGACAGGCTGCGCGGTCCCAGCGGTATCCAGTGGCCGTGCAACGAGGACGCACCCGAAGGCACGGAACGTCTCTACACCGACGGCATCAGCTGGGCACACCCCGACCAGTGCGAGACGTACGGAAAGGACCTTCTCACCGGTGCGACAGACAGTGTGGTGGAGTACCGCTCCCTGAATCCGGACGGCAAGGCGATGATCAAAGCCGCCGCGTATGTGCCGCCGCATGAGGAGCCCAATGCGGAGTACCCGTTCCAGCTCACCACCGGGCGGACGATCTATCACTTCCACACCCGGACCAAGACCGGGCGTGCCCCGCAGCTGAACGCAGCCGCGCCCGATGTATGGGTGGAGGTTTCCGTCGCCGACGCGGACGAGCGGGAGGTGAACGAAGGCGACCTGGTGGAGGTCTCCACGCCCCGCGGCGCGCTGCGGGCACGGGTCCGGGTCACCGACATCCGCCCGGGACTGCTGTTCGTGCCGTTCCACTACGGCTACTGGGACACCCCGGCCGGTCACGGCCCGGACGAGAAGACACCCGGGCGCGCCGCCAACGAGACGACCGTCACCGACTGGGATCCGGTCTCCAAGCAGCCGTTGTTCAAGACCGCCGCGGCGGCTCTCACCCTCGTCGAACGCGGTGACGGCCAGGCGGCCACCGCGCCGACCACCACCGCCTCCGCGCCGTCACGGAGCGGCGGCGTTCCCGCAACGGCGGGAGGCCCCTCGGCAAGCGTGGCGCAGTCGGACGGCCCCGCCTGGCACGGACAGGAGGAGGGAAGCCGGTGAACGGCATCACCCTGACCCTGCGCGTGCTGCACCACGGCGAAAAGCATCTCGCCAGGCATCTGGTCACGGTGGCGGAACGTCATCGCACCGAGCACGAGATCCACCACGTCGCCACCGACCTGGCCGTCTGGTCCCGTGAACACGTCCAGCGACTGGCCGACACCGGTCACCACTACGGGGTGAAGCTCGGTGAGCCGCCGGACTCGTCCGACTCGGGCGTCCTGGCGACACTCAGGGAGAAGGCGGCTGAGGCCATGGGCCACCGGCCCGAGCCCGGTCTGCTCCTGCTGCGCGACCTGCGGGAGCTGCATCTGGGAGCGACCGAGAACTCGCTGCACTGGGAGATGCTCGCCCAGGCGGCCCAGGCCACCCAAGACGACCGGCTTTTGGCGCTCGCCTCGTCCTGTCACCCGCAGACCCTGCGGCAGATGCGCTGGTCCAACACCATGATCAAGAACATCTCCCCGCAGATCCTGACCAGCCTCTAGCTAGTGCCGCGGCAGGCAACGTTTACCCGTTGAGGAGCGGCGTCCGGTGCGTGCTCTCGGCGTGCCGGCCGGAAGCCCTCGTACT
>NZ_JBEXSH010000194.1:0-11716 GCF_040613555.1 Streptomyces sp. NPDC006265 | reverse complement strand
GTAGCAGCCCACCTGGGCGCCCAGCTCCTCCAGCTCCCGCAGGGCGGCCAGTTGCCGCCGGCGTCTCGGGTCCTCGGCGGCCGTCTCCTCGCGAGGGTCACGCGGGTCCGGGGCCCCACGGCCGACGAGCGCGAGCCGGATGCCGGGCACGGTGCGGCTCAAATGCCGGGCCACGGACAGTCCCAGGCCGCCGAGGCCGCCGGTGATCAGGTGGACGCCCTCGGGCCGCTCGTCCTCCTGGCGTGAGCGGTCCCGCAGGTGCAGCGGCGCCAGTTCGGTGACATGACGCCCGCTCCCGCGCAGCGCGACCAGGGCCGGTGACCAGGGCCGGAGGAGTTCGGCGCACAGCGCGTCCGCGTCGGTGTCGTCGTCGGCGTCGACGCAGAGGACCTCCGTCCCCTCGTGCTCCTGACCGATGACCTTGGCCATGCCGAACAGGGTCGCGTGTACGGGGGCCGTGGCCGGCTCCTCGCCGGTCACGCGCGCGACGTGAGGGGCGATCACGGCGAGCCGGCCGGGGACGGCGTCCCGTGCCGCCAGGGCCCGGAGGAGGTGGAAGAGGTTGTCCGCCCCGCCGCGCAGCCGTCGGTCGAGCTCCTCGACTCCGCGCTGGGCGTCGCCGGCGGGAGCGGCGAGCAGCACCGCTTCGCCGGGCACCGCCTCGCCCAGCGCGTCGAGCAGCCGTTCCCACCCCTCGGAGGTGGGGGGCACGCCGTAATGGTCGTCGCCGAGGGCACTCCACTCCCCGGCGAGTTCGGCCGTGATCACCCGTGCGCCTCGGGAGCGCAGTGCTCCGCCGAGGTCCCGGGAGAGCCCGCCCCCTTCCGTCACGAGGAGGACGGCGGCGGGCGCCTCGCGCTGCTCCGTGACGGCCGGCGCGGGGATCCAGCGCAGGGTGTGGTGGCGGGAGTGCGGACGGATGCGGGCGACCGTGTGCCGGGGGTCGGGGACGCGCTTCACCGTGAAGCCGAGGATCTCGACCGCGGTATTGCCGTCGGCGTCGCGGATGGTGACGTCGACCTTGCGGATCTCACTGCCGCGTTCGGCGTCCGGGTGGGGGGTGATGAGACTGGTCCCGGTGGGCGGCAGTGGCGCGTGGATGCGGAGGGAGTCGTAGCCGACGGGCAGGAAGAAGGCGCGGCTGCCGCGGTACTCCTGTACCTCCGCCCTGCTCTCGTGGACGGCGAATCCGCTGAAGCCCGTCGCCAGGTCGAGCAGAGCCGGGTGGAGGACGTGGTCTTCGCACTCGGAGCGGTACCGCTCGGGCATGTCGAGGATGCCGAGCGCGGCCCGGACACCGACGTGCATGGTGCGCAGGCTGTCCGTCCAGCGGCGGCCGAACTCCATCACCTTGTGCTCCGCCTGGGCTCTGCCGAGGTCCACGGTCTCCAGACCGCACCGCGCGAGCAGGGCGTCCGGGTCCTGACGCGGCAGCGGGACGAGAGGTCCCGAGGCGGCCTTGCCCTGGACGTGGACGGTCCACACATCGCGCTCGGGATCGTGGCCGGCCACGGAGAACTCCACGAGGTCGTCGGCGAGTTCGCGAACGGTGATGTGCACGGTGCGAGGTCTGTGCTCCTGCACGAGCAGCGGCACCAGGAAGTCGACGTCCCTGATCTCGGTGACGGGGCGGCCCAGATGGGTGGTGGCGGCGGCGCGGCCCATCTCGAGGTAGGTGGTCCCGGGGACGATGGCCTCACCGAGCATGCGGTGTTCGGCGAGCACCCAGTGGCGGTCGAGGGACAGCTCGGACCGGAATACGGTCTGTCCGGCGGACCGGAGCAGCACCTCGTCCAGCAGCGGGTGGCGGCCGGGTTCGCGGGACACGCGGGGGGCCGCGGGCTCCAGCCAGTAGTGCTTGCGCTCGAAGGGGTACGTGGGCAGGGGAACGCGGCGCCGCCCGTCCTCGCCGTAGTAGCCGGCCCAGTCCGGAGCAGCCCCGTTCAGCCACAGCTGGCCCAGGGTGCGGCGCATCGTCTCACCGGCACCGCGCGGGTCGCGGCGGTGCGGCAGCGACGCGGTGACCGTGACGCTCCCCTTGTCCGCGTCGGCGAGCGTGCGCCGCACCAGGCCTGCGAGGGTCTGTCCGGGCCCGACCTCCAGGAGGACCGGTGCGGCCTTGCGCACCAGCAGGCGCACACCGGCGGCGAACTCCACGCACTGCCGTATGTGGCGTCCCCAGTACCTCGGGTCCCTCGCCTGTTCCGGCGTGATCCAGTCACCGGTCACGTTGGAGACGAACGGAATTCCGGGCGCCGCGCGCTCCACCCGTGCCACCGCCGCGACGAACTCGTCGACGACCGGTTCCATGAGTCCCGAGTGGAACGCGTGGGACACCTCCAGCGGTCGGGTGGACCACCCGCGCTCGTCGGCCGTCACGGCGAACTTCTCGACCGCGTCGACAGGGCCCGACACGACGCAGTCGCGGGGACCGTTGTGAGCGGCCAGGCCGGCGCCTTCGGGCAGCGCGGACTCCACCGCGTCCCGCTCGGCCACCACACCGAGCATCGCTCCGGCCCCGCAGCGCTGCATCAGTTCGCCGCGCAGGGCCACCAGCCGCAGCGCGTCCTCGAGCCGGAAGACTCCGGAGACGCACGCCGCGACCCACTCCCCCAGGCTGTGCCCGAGCAGGTGCGAGGGTTCCACGCCCCATGCCCGCCACAGTGCGACCAGGGCGTACTCGACGACGAACAGCGCCGGCTGCGCCCACCGGGTCTGTCCCAGGAGGGCGGCGTCGGCGGGGCCCTCGGGGAAGAGGACGTCGCGCAGATCCCTGTCCAGGTGAGGCCGCAGAAGCTCCGAGCAGGTGTCCACGGCCGACCGGAAGACCGGCTCCGCGTCGTAGAGTTCCCGTCCCATGCCCGGGTGCTGGGCGCCTTGCCCGCTGAACAGGAACGCGACGTGCGGCGGGGTCGCGGCGGCCCGTCCGGTCGTCACGTACGCGGGGTCGCCGCTCTCCAGCGCGGCGGCCACCGCCTCGGCGTCCGACCCGCAGACGGTGCGCCGGTACGGGAAGTGGCGTCGGCCCGTGGCCAGGGTGAACGCGGCGTCGGCCAGCACGGGCCGCTCGCCGCGCAGGAACGCCGCCAGCCGGTCCGACGCCTGGTCCAGCGCGTGTTCGGAGCGGGCCGACAGCACCAGGAGCTCGGACGCGCGGGGGCTCGGGGCGGGTTCGGGGGCGGGCGGGGCCTCCTCCAGCACCACGTGCGCGTTCGTGCCGCCGATGCCGAGCGCGCTGACCCCGGCCCGGCGCGGTACGCCGTCCCGCGTCGGCCACGGCCGCAGTTCGGTGCCCAGGACGAGCGGGCCGTCCTCCAGGCGCAGGTCCGGGTTGGGGCGTGTCAGGTGCAGTGTGGGCACCAGCGTGCGGTGGCGCAGCATGAGGACCGTCTTGAGGAGGCCGGCCATACCGGCGCAACTGTCGAGGTGCCCGATGCTCGGCTTCACCGAGCCGACCGTGCAGAATCCGGTACGCCGGGTGCCCTCGCCGAGCGCTCTGCCCAGTGCCTCCAGCTCCACCGGATCGCCGAGACGGGTGCCCGTCCCGTGCGCCTCCACGTACGAGATCGTGTCGGCGGGGACGTCCGCCCTGCGCAGCGCCTGGCGCACGACCTCCACCTGCCCCGCGACACCGGGCGCGCTGAACCCGACCTTGCCCGCCCCGTCGTTGTTCACGGCGGAGCCCAGGATGACCGCGTGCACGGTGTCGCCGTCGGCCAGCGCACGGTCGAGCCGCTTGAGCAGGACGGCCGCCACGCCGTTGCCCCCGACGGTGCCGTCGGCCTCCGCGTCGAAGGCCCGGCAGCGTCCGGTGGGCGACAGGATCGACCCCGGGTGGCTGCGGTAGCCGCCCTCCTGCGGCAGGTGCACGGCCGCCGCGCCGGCCAGGGCCAGGTCCGCCTCACCGTTCAGCAACGCCTGCACGGCGAGGTGGACGGCGACCAGCGAGGTGGAGCAGGCCGTCTGCACACCGATGGCCGGGCCGGTGAGGCCGAGCCGGTAGGCGACGCGGGAGGCGAGGAAGTCGGGCTGCTGCCCGATCGCGGCCTGCATACCGGCGGCCGGGTCGTCCGGGCTGTCGGTCACGCCGGCCGTGGGCGGGTTCTGGTGGTCGTAGAGGTTCATGCCCGTACCGGCGAACACCCCGACCCTGGTGCCCGGTCCGGCCGCCGCGTAGCCGCCGTCCTCGAGCGCCTCGTGACAGCACTCCAGGAACAACCGGTGCGCGGGATGGGTGAGCCCGGCCTCCCGGGGGCTCATCCCGAAGAAGTCCGCGTCGAAGGCGTCGACACCGTCGATGACGCCCGCGACCGGGACCAGACCGGGGGCGCGCCGCTGCTCCGGGGACAGCCCGGCCGCGGCGAGGCGTTCCTCGTCGAAGACCCGGACGCTGTCCACGCCGTCGCGCAGGTTCGCCCAGAACCCGTCCGCCGAGTCCGCGCCGGGAAAGCGCAGCGCCAGGCCGACGACCGCGACGCGCCGTTCGGCCGCGTCGCCCCCTGAGGTGGTGGTCACGGGCTGCGGCCGGTCCCCGGGGTTGGCAGTCAGGTGCGCGGCGAGCGCCGTGGCCGTGGGGTGCTCGAAGAACGCGGTCTGCGCGATCGACGTCGCGAGCCGTCGCTCCAGGCGGGCGCGAAGGCGGGTGAGCAGCAGGGAGTTCAGCCCCAGCTCGTAGAACGGCACGTGTGCGTCCACCGGATGCCCCAGCACGGCGTCGATCTCCTCGCACACGACCCGCGTCAGGTCGGGGGAGGGGACGCCGTCGGCGTGCGGCGCGGACCCGGGGCGGAAGCCGCCGGCGATCAGGCGGTGCCGGAGTTCGGCGCGACGCACCTTCCCGGCGGGCGTCCTCGGGAAGTCGCCGTACGGTACGGGCAGGACGTGGGAAGCGGTCAGACGCAGCCGGGAGAACAGCGCCGCCTTCACCTCCCGCACGATTCGCGCGTCCTGGTCGGCACCGCGCGTCACGAAGAACACGGCCAGCCGCTCCGTACCGCTGTCCTCGTCCGGTACGCCGCAGGCCGCGACCTCTCCCTGGCGGACCCCGGCCACGGCGGTCGCCGCTTCCTCGACCTCGTGGCAGTACACGTTGTGCCCGTTGAGGATGATCAGGTCCTTGCGCCGGCCGGTGATCACCACCTGCCCGCCGTCGAGGAACGCCAGATCGCCCGTGTCCAGCCAGTCCCGGCCCACGGGGAACGCGTCGGCGTCCGCCTGCGGGTTGTTCACGTAGCCGGGGGTGAGCCGGGCGGGCGTGTGCACCTGGAGGCGGCCGATCCTGCCCGCCGGCACCGCCTCGCCCCGGTCGTCCACGACGCGCAGGGTGACCCCGTGCGCCGGCGAGCCGGCCGCGACGAAGGTGACGCAGTCGTCCTCCGGGGTCCCCGGCTCGGCCCGCACCAGGCCGCCGCCCATGCTGCTCTTGAGCAGGCGGTGCACGGTGCCCGGCCGGTCCAGCCGTCCGTACGTGACGGCCGTGACCGTCTCCGCCATCCCCCACACCGGCACGATGTGCCCCTCCCGCACCCCGGACGCGGCGGTGGCGTCGAGGAAACGGCGCAGCACCGGCAGCACGATCTGCTCGCCGCCGCACAGCAGCGTCCTGAGGCCGCCCAGGCTCCGTACGCGGTCCGGCCGCTCGGCGAGCGCGTCCGCGACCAGTCCGTACGCGAAGGTCGGCGCCCAGCTGTGCTGCGCCCCGTACGTCTCGACGAGGTCGAGCCAGCGCAGTGGTTCGGCCAGGACCCGCTCGGTCGGCGCGTGGACGTTGGTGCAGCCCACGAAGACCGCCAGCACGTGGTACAGCAGGAACGCGCCACTGTGGTCGACCGGCAGCCAGTTCACCATCGTGTCGTCCGGCCGTACGTCCATGATCCGCCGGGAGCTCGCGGCGAGGTCCGCCAGACCGGCATGGGTGAGCTGTGCCGCCTTGGGTCCACCGGTGCTGCCGGAGGACAGCATCAGCAGCGCGACGTCGGTCCCGGCCGGTTCGACGTGGTCGTCCGAGGGGTTCGCGCCCAGAAGGTCGTGCGCGATCGCGACCCGCAGGTGGGGAGCGGAGGCGGCCAGGTCCCGGGCACCGGTCGCGTCGGTGAGCACCAGCGGTCCGTCCAGCACGGCACATGTGTGCAGCAGGCGTTCGTAGGCGGGGGAGCCCGGGACGGCCCGTTCCGCGATCGCCGCGGGCCGGGCGCCGCCCAGCACACAGGCCCAGAAGGCGGGGAAGAATTCCGCCAGTTCGAGCCCGCACAGCACCACCGTGTCGCCGGCACGCAGCCCGCGCCCACGCAGCCCGGTCAGCAGCCGGCGGGCCCGCGACAGCAACTCGCGGTAGGGCAGGCTGATCGGGGTGCCGTCCGGGGCGATCGCTACGACACCGGCGCCGGAGTCCGCGTCGGCGGCTCGCAGCAGAGCGTCCACGGCGGTGCGAGGGTCGTCCTCGGTGTACTCGGGCTTAGGACCCCGGCAGAGTGCCTGTCCCTGTACGCGTTCCATGCGTGTCCCCTTCTTCTCCACTCGTGGACGACCTCCGGGCCGCGGCTGCGGCGAACAGCAGCAGGAGCAGCGCCCCGCACACCGCCGCACCGTGAAACATCCCGACGACCGTCAGGGCAGGCAGCGCTTCGAGAGCCGCCGCGGCCAGCACCGTGCCCAGCGCGAAGCCGGCCGTCTCCGCCGTGGCGGACATCCCGAACAGCCGGCTGCGCTGCCGGTCGGGTGCGGCCTGCAGGCGTGAGGTGTAGACGATCTCGGTCCAGCCGTCCGCGAAGCCCGCGCACGCGGCGGCGGCCATGAGAGCGGCGGCGGGCAGGCCGGTGAACGCCGCCACGAAGGACACCGCCATCACCGACGTACCGAACGCGAAGGCCCGTTCGCCCCACGCCGATCCCCCCTGGGTGCGCTTGAGCACCAGGTGGGCGGCGATGGTGCCCACCGCCCACGCCACCCAGAACCGGGTCATGAACAGCGCCGGATCGGACGGGGAGCCGGCGTGTGCGACCACGGGCAGGGCGACGTTGTGCGAGGAGGACGCGAGGGCGTCGACCCCCCGGAGCAGGATCATGCCGAGCAGCAGGCCGGGAAGCCCGGCCACCCCGTGCCACAGGCGCGGGCGGCGCCACGGACGGTCGGCGTCCTTGCCCCGGCCGTCCCCTTCCCGTGCGGGCTCCTCCTCGCCGTCCGTGCGCGGCCGCAGGACGAGCAGCGCCCCCGCCGACACCGCGAAGCTCGCGGCGTTGACCGCGAAAGCGGCGCCGTAACCGCCCAATCCGATGACGGGAGCAGCCGAGGCGAAGCCCAGCACGGTGGCGATCGAACGCGCCGTGACCAGCAGCCCGTTCGCGCGGGTACGGGACGCCTGCCCGACCATCGCGGGGATGGAGCTGCGCAGGGCGACGGTGAAGTACGTGTTCCCCGCCCCCATGACGACGACGGCGCAGCACAGCAGCCAGGTCGGCGTATCGGTCGCGCACAGGGCCAGGACGGTCATGACGAGGCCCTGGGCGAGGTCCGCGCGGACCATCGTCCGCAGGCGGGTGGTCCTGGCCGACAGCGCGGCGGCGGTGAGCCCTGCGACGAACCCCGAGAACAGACGCAGCGCCATCACCAGGCCCACCCCGAAGGCCGTGCCGGTGGCTTCGTACGAGAAGAGGCTCAGCGCGATCAGGTTCAGGTAGTTGCCGTAGCCGGACACCGCGTACGCGCAGACGAGGGCACGGAAACGCAGGTCCACACCCCGCATCACGTCCCCTTCCCGCGCGTGTCCGAGCTCACCGGTCCTCGTCGCCTGTCCGTCACGAGCCCGCCGGCCGCCCTCGCGGGGGGCCGGCGGGGGCGGTGGCGTCACCTGGTCGTCACGGGCGCCTCGGCGCGCATCTCCCGCAGCACATCGGCCACGTGGCGGATGCCCTCGGTGAGCACCTTCTCCTCGGCGCTGAGACTGATGCGGAAGCACCGCGTCGCGTGGCCGGCCACGGCGGGGGAGGAGAGCGGGTCCACGAAGAAGTGCCGGCCCGGCACGACGAACACCCGTCTCTCCTTCAGCCTGCGGTACAGCTCGACGTCGTCGAACCACGGGTGGTCCACCCACAGCCAGCAGAACATCCCCCCGGCACCGGAGTGCATCCGCCAGTCCATGTCCGCCGGCATCGTCTCCGCCAGCAGGTCATCGGCGAAGCGCTTCTTCTCCCGGTAGTAGGGGACGATCGCCTCCCGGGTGACATCGTCGAGCCGCCCGTCCCTCATGATGCGGGCCAGGGCGGCCTGGGGGAGCTGAGGGGCGTGCAGGACGGAGTTGGACATGAACGACGCCAGCGCGTCGACGTACTCAGGGGAGCCGATCGCGAACCCGACGCGTTCCCCGGGCAGCCCGGCCTTGGACGCGGAGAAGCAGTTGATCAGGTGGTCGTGCAGCACCGGCTCGGTGCGCACCTCGGCGATCCGGGGGAACGGGGAGCCGTACGCCTGGTCCAGGAGCAGCGGCACGTCACGCTCGGCCGCCAGCGTGGTCAGCGCGTCCAGGTCCGCCCGGTCCAGGGCGCGTCCGGTGGGGTTGCCGGGGCTGGAGACCAGCATCATGCCGATGTCCGACTGCCGCCTCAGGCCCTCGACGTCCAGGGCGTAGCGGAAGCGGTGGTCGCCCTGTCGCTCGATCCGGGGCGGCACTCCGACGATGCCCCCTGCGTGCATGCACATGCCCTGGTAGCCGGTGTAGTCGGGGACCATGGGCAGGACGATCTTCCGCTCACCCCGCGTTCCGGGGCCGGTGAAGAGGGCGGCCGCGGCGAAGCACAGCATCTGGCTGCCCGGGCCCACCACGACGTTCTCCGGGCCGATCCGCCAGCCGTACGCCCGGCGGAAGTACTCGACGACGGCCTCGATGAGGGACCGGCTGCCGCGCGAGGGGCCGTAGCGGCAGCTCACCCGCTCGAAGTCCTCGGCCAGCGAGTCCGCCAGCGCGGTCCGCCACATGTCGCTCGCCTCCGGTACGGAGGCAGGATTGCCCACGCTGAGGTTGAGCCAGTCACCCGCTGACGCGTCCGCCGTGCTGGCGGCCACGTCCTCCATAATGCTGCGCAGGCCGGAGACACCGGCCATCTTCGCGCCGCTCAGTGACAACTGCATGGGGATCTCCTGGTACTCGAGGGTGAGTGCCGGTGCGCGGGCGGGGCACGCGGGCATCGCGCAGCACACGTGCCCGGCCAGGGGTGGGCCGGGGAGAAGGAAGGAACGAGTGGCGGAAGCGGTACCGCCCCGGGGCGACGGGCCCGGCGGTGCCGTGCCCTGCCGACGGAGGCGAGGAGAGAACGCGAAGTCCCCGAAAGTCCGCGCGGCGGGGCTCTTTCCGAACGCGCGCAAAGGAAACGCAGCGTACCGCCCATGCTCTTAGCGCCCGGCGATTCTGTCAACGGCCTTCCGTAGCAGGCCCGTACGACCGGTGTTGTGTGAAGTGGGCTACGGTGAGAGCGATGCCCGGATCGCGGAGAACCATCCGTTAGTCAATCCGATGCCCCAACCGTGGAATTACTCCGCAAGTAAGTCCGCGTGGCCCCGGCACCGGCCTGACGCTGACTCAAGTCGTGTTCCGGTAAGTAAAGATGATCAACCCTTCCATGATTCGGTCACACGCCATACAGTGGCAACGTCCTTCGGGACACCTCGTGGGGGACGGGTGCATCACCAGTGCATCGCTCGGCTGGACACGAGGCGGGCAGCGGACCCCCCGTCATTGACCGTCGAGAGGGCGAATCGCTGCCGTCGTATGCTGCTGGCCGACGGAAAGGGGGAAAGGTGATGCGGGGCGCATCCTGCTTTGCCGTACGACCGATGAGTGGTGCCGCTGTGCGAGCGTGACGCTCGCGCGTGCTGAGCGCGGAGAAACCGCGGAGGGCCGGGGCCTGACCTCGCGCGCCGACGCAGGACATGGTGGTGGGCTATCGGCCCCGCCGTGCGTGAGCCCTGCCCGCGTTCTCGCTATTGCCCTGAGACGACACGTCCGTGAAAACCCCCGCGAGGCGTCGAAATGACGTCCGCGCCCGGGGCAGTACCTTCAAGGAGTGGAATGTCCGACGCCGGTGCGAGTTTAACCGACAGCGTACGTGCGGAAGTGGCCGGAACCTTCGACGGTAAGCCGATGTCACTCGACGATTCATTCGCGAACCCCCGGATGAACCCGATCGCCGTGCCGCGTCCGACGTCCGCCCTCGAGGGCCGGTTCGACGCTTTCATGGAACCGGCCGCTCCGTTTCAGGCGGAATCCGTGGCCGCCCGCGCCGAACTCGCCGTAGCTTCTGTGAACCGCCGGGATGGGGAATGAAGTGGGGACAGCGGAGATCAGGGAAGGGATCCGCCCTGCGGCGGCGGACCGCCGATGCGGACCTTGGACGACACCCTGGCCGTGTCCGGCCACGCGTGAAGTAGTGGACGTATGAAGACGATACGAGACGCCTTCGAGGCCCAGGCGGCACGCACCCCGGACGCGGCCGCCGTGCGGGCCGTCCGCACCTACACCTACCGTGAGTTCTCGGCACGGGCCCTCGCCCTCGGTGAGGAGATCCTCGCGCACACCCGGCCCGGGTCGTTGGTCGCCCTCGACGCGACCGGTCCCGCAGGCGGGGCGCTCGGCATCCTCGCCGCCGCCGGCGTCGGGTGCGCGGTCCTTCCTCTGAACCGGGAGAGTCCACCCGCCCACCGCGAGCGGGTCCTCGCGAACGCCAGGCCGTCCCTCGTCCTGCGCGAGACGGCGGAGTGCGTGTTCGCCATCGAGCCCGCGGCCGCCGCAGGGGGGCCGGTCGTCCCCCGCGAGCCGGTCATGGCCGACATCGCCTACGTCATGTACACCTCGGGATCAACAGGGTTGCCGAAGGGCGTCATGGTCCCGCACACGGCGCTGCTGGAACGGCTGGCGGGGCTCGTCTCCACACCGGGGCTCGCGGCGGGTGAGGTGATGGTCGCCGCGACGGCCCTGTCCTTCGACATCTCCATGGCGGAGATGCTGCTGCCGCTGACGGTCGGGGCGTCCTTCCTCGCCGTTCCGGACGACGTGCGCTTCGACCCGTACCTGTTCCAGGAATTCGTCGACGAGCACGCCCCGCAGGTCATCCAGGCCACACCCAGCTTCTGGCGCATGCTCCTCGCGACGGAGTGGCAGGGCGCCACGGGCGCCAGACTCTGGTGCGGCGGAGAGGCCCTCACCCCTGAACTCGCACGTCGCCTCCTGCCCCGCGGTGCGGAGCTGTGGAACATGTACGGCCCGACGGAAGCCACGATCTGGGCCACCGCCGCGCGCGTCGAGCAGCCCGACGTGATCTCTCTGGGAAGCCCGTTGGACGGCAGTGGCCTCTACCTGGCCGCCGTGGACGACAGCGGTACGACCCACCTGGGTGAGACGGTCACCGAGCCCGGCACGGCCGGCGAGATCGTCCTGTCCGGGGCCGGGATCGCGCTCGGCTACCTGGACCGGGACGACCTGACCGCCGAGCGGTTCCCCACCGGGGACACCGCGGGTGCCGGAGGGCGGCTCTACCGCACGGGTGACCGCGGCAGATACCGGGCGGACGGCTCCCTGGAGTTCCTCGGGCGCGTCGACGACCAGATCAAACTGCGCGGCCATCGCATCGAACTCGGTGAGATCGAGGCCGTGTTGGAAGAGCACCCCGACATCACCGCCGCGGTCGCCGTCCTGCGCGACGCCGACCGGCCGGAGCACGCGTCGATC
>NZ_JBEXSH010000193.1:0-11718 GCF_040613555.1 Streptomyces sp. NPDC006265 | reverse complement strand
GTTGACGGTGAACCCGGAGTCCGGCGGTGACTGCACGTTGTCGCCGCCGGCGAAGAGCGCTTCTCCTCCTCCTTCGAAGCGAACAGGGCGAGTTCGGCGACCTCGTCGACCAGGACCACGACGGGGACGGGGCGGATGTCGTCGGGCAGGTCCCAGATGTCGGCGGCGATCTCCGCATCCGGCACCGCGACACTGATGCGCTGCTCAGCCCGGATCAGTTGGTAGACCTCCTCCATGTGGGACACCAGCGCTTCGAGCAGCTCCAGGGCGGTGTCGGGGTTATCGGCCAGGGCGGAGAACCGGCGTGCCAGCGGGAAGAGTTCGACGCCTTGCTTGCAGTCGATGCCCACGAGGGCGACGGGCTGCGAGGCGAGCCCGGCGACCAGGTTGCGCTGGTAGACGGACTTGCCGGACTCCGTGGCACCGAGGGTCAGGCCGTGGGGGACGGCGCGGTAGTCGCGGTAGTGCACCGAGCCGTCCTCCCGCAGCGCGACCGGAACCCGCATCGGACGTGCCTCGGTCTTGGCGGGCATCTGGACCTGCTTGAGCACGTCATAGCCGGTCATCCGCACCTCGACGACCCCCGAGCGGACCTCGCGGGAGGTCACGCCGTACATCCCGAAGGAGTGCCGCAGCCGGTCCGTTGAAGCCGCCACGTCGAAGGCGTCCTGTCCCGGTCGGAGCTTGAGCCGAAGGACCAGGCCGGTCCTGGTCGGGCGTAACCGCAGGATGCGCGGCACCCGGGACTCCGGCACCGGCCGATTGGCCACCCGGGCCAGAGCCAGCCGCCAGCGCGAGGGCGGAACCGTCAGGCCACAGGCGTCCATGACCGAGGCGTAGCGGACCAGGACCCGCACCGTGGCGACGAGGACCCCGAAGGTCAGCCAGTACCAGGCGGGGCGCCGCCACCGCAGGAGACCCGCAGCGGCGACGACCACAACCACAGCGACCATGAACCAGGTCATGATCAGGCCGCCTCAGAGGCCGAGCCAGTGGCGGCCAGGGAGGTGACGGCGACCGCGCGGAAGGCGATCCCGTGGCGCTTCTGGCCGTTGAACTCGTTCTCCCACGGCCGGGCGATCAGACCCGTCAGCGCTACGGGGGTGCCCATGGCCAGGTCGCTGGAGATACCGGGCTCCGGGACGGTGACGGACAGGATCTCGACTTCGTCGTTGGCCGCGAACATCACGTCCACGGTCATCAGCTTGACGCCGTCGGCGTCGAGAGCGATCTCGCCGGTCCGGCGGTCACGGACCTTGGGCTGCGGGGCCTTGGCGACCATCACGGTCGCGCCGGACGTCTCAACGGGAATCTGACGCATGATGGAACTCCCTTGCGAGGGGCGGGAGCGGCGTACTTGCTTGGCGGTGGGTAGCCGCTCTCGTGCATTGACAGATGAATGCAGCAAAGCTGCGGGGAGTGCGCCCCAACTGGTGCGCACCAGTAGGCTGCATCTGGTGCGCACCAGATGTCAAGCGCTGTCGCTGCTTCGGCATCTCAACTCGCCTTGCTGCGATGGTTCTAGGGAACCGTCTCCGCCAACGCCCCGGTAGCCAACAGGGGTTAACACCTGACGCGTTAACCCCTGCCGACCTGCGGTGATCTCAGGCATGCTGCAATGAGGTCTCTGTAACCCAGGCAGGGCGGCGCCACGTGACGAACGGACTCAAGACAGCAAGGAGCGCACGGGAGTGGTCGCAAGAGCGGCTCGTTCGGGAGATCGAGCGCTATGCGCGACAACACATGCTCGACGTCGCA
The DNA here is from genome assembly GCF_040613555.1 of Streptomyces sp. NPDC006265. Taxonomy (NCBI): domain Bacteria; kingdom Bacillati; phylum Actinomycetota; class Actinomycetes; order Kitasatosporales; family Streptomycetaceae; genus Streptomyces; species Streptomyces sp. NPDC006265. The sequence goes on along the minus strand of NZ_JBEXSH010000193.1, from coordinate 9,960 downwards.
TCAACAGCCAGCCTGCGCGTGTACGTCTCGGAGTGGGAGAACGGCCGGCGCTCCATCTCAGCCCGCTACGCGAAGATACTGCGAGCGCTGCTCGGCATCACGGACGACGAGCTGGCGGGCGGGACAGAGTTGCTGGTGCCTGCCGCCACGACCGACGGATACGACGAACTGATGGGACGTATCGACGCGGCTCGCAGCATCAGCGTGACCATGGTGAGCACGTTCATGGATCAAACGGAACTGCTTAGGACCGTGGACCGGCAGATGGGCGCAGCAAGCCTGGTCGACCAGATGACGGCCCACCTTGCGACGCTTGAGGACGCTCTCACCTTCGCCGTCCTGCCCGAGACACGGCGTCCAGTCGCACGTGCCTTGGCTGGAGCAGCGACACTGGCTGCCTGGCAAGCACTTGACGTCGGAGCCATCGAGCGAGCCTGGCGGCACTACGAGTTGGGCAAGCGAGCCGCCCAAGAGGCCGAAGAGCCGATGTACCTGGCACACGCTACAGCCGAACAGGCCTACGTCCTCTGCGACGCCGGACGCGCGCCCATGGCAGTGCAGCTCATACACGAGGCCCAGCGACTCGGCGGAAAGGCCATGTCCCCACGCCTCACAGCCTGGCTGTACGCCGCAGAAGCCGAGATATGCGCCAGAGCGGGTATGCCCGACGAGTGCAAGCGCGCACTGGAGAGCGCGGCGCGCTCCCTGCCCTCGGGTGACGAAGCCCGTGACCCCGACATGCTGAGCATCTTCCTCAACGGCGGACACCTCGCCAGATGGCGGGGGAATGCGCTGGCCCTGATCGGGGACGATGAAGCGGTAGAAAGCCTCTACACGGCCCTGGACACCGCCGATCCGACGTTCATTCGGGCCTCCGCAGGTTTGCGTTGCGACCTGGCCCAGGCGCACATAGCCCGCGGCGAGTACGACCAGGCGCACAAGCACCTCCGTCAGGCCCGCTTGATAGCGAACCGCACCGGGTCCGTACGCCAACGGCGTCGAGTCGAACAGCTCACGCAGCGTTTGTAGGCGGAACTCCAGCACCTCGTGCGGAGAGGACATGGAGCAGGGCCACGAGCGTTCCGGAGCCCATTAGTTCACCCCGCGCCATGAGGCCAGGAATGTCGGCGAGCGGCACCCAGGCGATGTGCCCGGCCTCCTCCAAGTCGGAAGGCTTACCAACGAGCTTGGCGCCCTTGCCCACGAAGATGTCGTGCGGCGAATCGACCATGCCCACCATGGGCTGATACGTGACCACGTGTTCCAAGGAATCCGGCCGCCAACCAGTCTCCTCCTCGACCTCACGCAGCGCCGCCTCCAAGGAGTCCTCCCCCTCGTCGACGATGCCGCCCGGGAGCTCCCACCCGAACGAGTCGGGCACGAAGCGGTAGCGCCACATCATCAGGACACGGTCCTGGTCGTCGATCACGGCCGCGATGGCCACGTGATGAAGTTTCACGACATGGTGCTCGAAGCGCTCGACCCCTGGCGGTTCGACGTCGACGAGGCTGAGCTTCACCCAGCGGTTGTCATACAGAGTCCGCTCGCCATGGATCTGCCACGGTTCGACATCAGCCGGCGCCTGCGTCGTCACAGACCGATCCGGCACTCGGTAGGAGCTACGGCCGTGTACCTCAATCACACTCTCCGCAACGAGCCTGGCGAGCACCTGCCGTAGCGCGGTCCGGCCGATGGCCAGCTCTTCCGACAAGGTTCGCTCAGACGGGAGCTTGGAACCTGGCGGGTACTGTCCCGTCGCGATCCACTCGCGAATCGTGCGGTAGACCCGCTCCGACTTGGGTCCCATCCGGTCAGCACGCTCCCTGTCGTCCTCTTATGTCGGCCAGCACAAGCGTAGCCCGGAGCCCACTCTCAAGAGTAGGCACTGACCAACGTGGACGATCCGCAGCCAAGACGAGGCAAGCGGCGTCAAGCATCTCCCGGGACCGGACAGATCAGCAGATCAAGAGCGCGGTAGAACTTTCCCTACTTCATCAAGCCCCGGCTGCGCTCCGCTCCGCCGGGCGCGCTTCCCGGCTCCGCTCCGGGCGCCGCTCCTGCCTTCGGCCCGCTCCGCCCGGGCTGCGCCGACGCGCGCCCACATGTGGGACGGGCCGGTGATCATGAGTCGAGAGCCGCGGGAGCGCGGGCAACGCTCCAAGCATGCCTCCGGCGGGGGCGCTCAGGCTCCGAGATGGCGGGGGCGCCGTCCGCGAGTGCCGGCCGGAGTAGTGGCGTGCGCGGGGAGCTCCCATCCCGCCCGCCATCGACCCAGCCAGAGCCGAGCAGACGCGGTTCCTGGCGTCCAGGTCGTTCGTACAGTGGCGCGCTCCACCTGGACGCCAGGAACCACGCCCGCTCCACGGTGTGTGGGTCGACGGCAGACGGGATGGGAGCTGGGGTGAGTGGTGAGTTGAGGTGGACGGCCCGGCATCTAAACGAACAGGTGAGCGTGCGCCTCGTAGGACTTCAAGAACTCATGCGTGATCTGGCGGACCGATACAGCCGCAACATTCCCATCAAAGGGCAGATGGGCGCCTCCGGCAGCGTTTGATGTAAACCCGAGTCCATTGTGCTTGGCGAGGCTCTCGTACGCCGCGTTGAGCTTTGGATCCACGTGCGCACCCCCTTCTTTGTTCGCCATGGTCAGCACGAACTTCCTCCGACACCAGAGCGTCCCGTCGGAATCCCGGGTGTGCTCGTCGTTCCACCAAGCGTCAAAGAGCGCTGGTGGGTGGATCCGACTCGGAGGAAGCGGGATCACATCGAGCGGAGCCACGTACGATGCCCCAACGCCCACAGCCATGCGCATGATCACTAGCCCAGGGGCTGCTGGAATCAGATTGTTCGGGTCGATACGGGACGTGGTGTCAGTGAACGTCATCTGCCCTTTCACACCAAGCTGCCCAAGCAGGGAGTGACTGTTAGACGTGTCATGCACAAGTACACGCAAAGTCGCAGCAAGGCGCTTAGCCTCAGCCTCGCAACCAGCATCGAATGATGCCGCGGAGGCCTTTAGGAAGCTGACGCTCTCCTCCAGCAGTTCGAGTAGCCCTGCTCGGTCCCGCTGTCCAGCCATCCCGTTCCACCCCTGTTCGCTTTATCTACGAAGAAGCATAGGCCCATGAAATCGACTTCATCTCCCGATTTGCGGAGGATGAGAGCCCACGTCAAGCCTGCGTGGCACAGGGGTCGGAACCCCTATAGCGGTCCCGGCGGTCATCTACCTACGTGCCCCAACCGTGCCCGATCGAGCGGGAAACCACGGGGACCGGGCCGTCACGGTCATTGGACAGGAAAACGGCCCCCGGCCAAACACCCAGGCCAGGGGCCGTTCTCACTGTCGTGCCATCGCCGAGTGTCCGCCCCCGTCTCGGTCCCAGCAAAGCCACTCGACCATCCGCCGTCGCTCGATCCCGGGGCCGTCGAACTCGTGCGGCGTGCCCTCGGCGACGCCCGCCGGGTCGAGGACGTACCGCAGCCGTGCGGCGGCCAACTGGTCGTCGAAGGCGGAGACGGGGCACCGCCGATCGTGCGCTGCACGAGTCCGGGCTGCGGTCGCACGGGACAGAAGCTGCGCTCGAAGTCGCCTGAGGTCGTGGCACTGCACGAGCAGCTCAAGGGCTAGATGTTCATCAAGGTCTACCGTGTTCTGAACTATGTCGACGAGTTCATCAACTGCAAGGTGAACGAGATGCCGGAGATGGGATACGCCGTCGACGACGAGGTCGACGAAGTGCTGCCTGAGATCGTCCCGTTCACCGAGTAGGGCATGTGCGTCGAGACCTCGTGAAGTTCGACTCCTTCCACAACGACCTGCAGCTCGCCTCAGCTCTACGTTTCACGTGAACTTGCGTGCGAGCGCGGGCAAGTTGATCAACATGGCCGGGGTTCGCACAGTCTCGTACACGGCGCAGCGGCTCGACTTGCTGCACCGTGCTGCCACTTCAGGCTCAGCGCACGGTCAAGCTGCCCGGGCCGGACCTCAACTGCTGTGCGACAGCTGACCGTTTGTCTTGACCTCGAGAAGCACCTGGTGTCAGTGCCGTGCGTCAGAATAGGGCGCGCGGTCACAGCCGTCGCCGGAAACGGCGGCGGCCCCCTGGGTGAGAGCAGGAGGCCGCCAACAGAGTCAGAAAGATCAACCCACAAGGAGGTCGAAATTCCCAGCAACCGGAAGTGTAGGCGCTGCCAGTGTCAGCGGCCTACACCCAAGATCGCCCGCGCAGCGCGTGCACACCGTCGGATAGCCACCAGCCGTGCGGCAGCCCGCACGGCCCGTATGCACCGCCGGGTGAACAGGGCCCTCGCGGAATGCGGGGCGCGACACCACTTCCGGCGCCTCCTCAGCACCGCTGAGGACGAGCTGGTCCGTATCGGCGCGAAGGCGAGCCTCAGTGGGGTCGGAGCGCTCGCGCTCTACTGGTGGCATCACCACAGCTGAGCCCCACTTCGGTGCCGCGCTCTCAGCGGGCGCGGCACCAGTTCAGCCCATCACCCGATGCAAAGCATGTCAATGCCGTCCAAGTAGGGCGCGAACTCAATCCACGAGCGCGATCCGAGCAGCGTGGCTGCGTCCCAGCCGCCGGGAGCCGGCTCGGCCTCCTACCGACGGACTTAACGGGCAGGTCCACAGACTGCCCGACGCGCCGGAAGCTTACGGGGCCATGATCACTCGGCCCAAAGCCGCTCCGCCGTACCTCGCGTTCTCCCAGTTCTGCACCTTGCCCGCCTCACATTACTTGCGAATCAAATCCCACTCGGCAGCACTGAGCACCGAAAGAGGACTATCAGGCTTCCAATCATTTGGGCGAGGGAAGAGAAACTTTGGCCATTGAAAATTAGCAGATATCGTAAGTACAGCACATATTAGCAGCAGGCAGGCCGTCAAGATCACCGCCCAGGATCTTCGATAGGAAATGAGCAGAGCGGCCATGCCGAGCAGGGTTCCCGATATTCCGACGGTGGTCGCCAAGGTGATGCTCCGAAAATACTTGCTGAGCAGCCACGCGTCCTGACGCTGGAATATTCTGATATTTTCGACCTTTTCCGCATCCATCTTGGCTTCCGGAACCCATTCCAGCCTCTCGCCAGGGCTTGACGTGTAGCGCGTTGCGATGCTGATGAAGAGCAGAGCCGAGAGGAGGAAAGCGACTGCGCCTCCGAAGAATGCAACCGCTAGATCACGCCACAATCCCCCTGACTCCTTGGCTGCTACTACTGCATTCGTAAGTGAAAATCCTCCGAGAATCGCTATTGGCGTGCCCGCCACGGAAGACAGAGCGCGTTGAGAGTTGAGCTCACGAGCCCAAGTCCAAATTGCCACTTCATCTCCTATGAGTGCCTAGGGCAGGGAAAGGGGTTGGAGTTGGGACACCATGGGCATGTGAGGCGCGCGAGCGGGACCCTTGTTACGCTCTGAAAATTCGCATCCTGCAGAATTCTTTGAAAGTGGCCCTCTGCGATGCCGGATCCAGGATGTGCGCGAACTCGTTCGACTACTGCATCGATGTCAATTCCCGGATTCTCATCATCCAGCCGAGCCACCCATAGCTTCTCCCCCCGGGAAATCCTCGGAACTCGACCGTTAACTCGGCGAATCCGATGATTCATGTAAACCAATTCGGGGGTACCGCGCTCCTCTCCAGTTGCGACCGTGGATACAACTAGCGCCTTACGCGCTCTTGGGCTTTCTCTCCAGTCGTGCTGCCCTGACTCTACGTATCGACTTTTCCCGACGATCACGATATCACCCGGTGAAGCAATTCGGCCCTCTGCGGAATTCTCCGTCATGACACTCCGACTCCCGCGCACATTTCCCATTTTGCTTTCCTGGACGATCTGCATCGAAGCTACACGGCTTATTCTGCTGCAGCGAGCGCAGGAGCCCATTTGGGGGAAGGCGCCGCATGGTATGGCTCCCACAGTCCAGGTCGGGGTGACGTGGCATGCGCGCGATCGCGCTACGGATCAGAAGGTCTCTGACATCTACGGCTGACATCAACGACGCCGGACAGGGAGCGCTCCCGTCCGGCCGCAGCAACGCCAGCCCACCCCGCTAGGGTCAGCTCTGGATCGAACTCCTAATGCGGTGCTCACGCACGAGCGCCCCTCCCGGGCCGTCCTCGGGCCTGGAGGGGCGCTTAATGGTGACCAACATCGACAGGTGCCGACAGCTCAGCAACAGGTCAGAGCGGTGATCGATTTGACGGCCACGGGTCACGGCCGCCGGTGATCAGTTGTGACTGAGCAGCACTGTTCCTCTCAGGGGCGTTGAGTCGCGACGGGACTACGCCCGCGGCTGGTCGCCACACGTAGCACGTCTCGCAGTGCGCTGGTCAGCTGGGCGGCAAGAAGGTTCAGCTCCTCCGGGTCTTCGGTCTCGTCGTCGAGTACCTGACGCGAGTGCTCCAGCAGTTGAGACGCCATGCCGAGTTGGAACGCCTCGATGTGGTCCGCCAGGCGGGAGACGTAGCCGCCTTGGTCATCGGTGCTCAAGTAGCACGGTTTGCCATCCGGCCCTGCCCACGGGAGAAGCCGCAGTTCGTCCTGTGTCGTCATTCCTGCGTGAGCCTCTCGGTGATCTCGGCGTTCGGTGCCGGCGGGCCGGTGGATGCCGACTCGCTCACCGCTTGGCTCCCAGGCCCGGACTGACAAGGCGCCGAGTGACAAAGGCAGTCGCAAGCCTCGTAGATCAAAGGCAGGTCGACCGGCGCCGATTCCGGAGAGGATTCCGCGCAGGCTCGGTGCGTGCCGATCTGGCAGGCAGTCGAGCGGTACGAGGTGTCCGTGCCAAGAGTCTGTCGCTGCGAGGGCATCAGTGGACCCTCAGGAGAGTCGACCACGCGTCGGTGGGCAGTTGGGGAGCGATGACAACCGTCGGGCGCCGTCGCGCGCGTTCTTCATGAGCCAGAACGTACGGACGGACAAGTGCGGTGTCCTCACCCCGGAGCGGATGCCAGTGACCCGCTCCGTCGAGAGCGGGGTCCAGGACGACCGTCGACTCGTCAGCGGATGCAGCAGAAGCGGAAACACGTGTCGGCCGAGACGGTCGTAAGGGGCGGCGGTGCCTGCCCTTGGGGAAGTCCTTGGGGAAGTACCGCACTCTGGTGAGCGAGGCGGCACGGCGGATACGGTTGAGCACGCTGGTCAGCTCCTATCGCTGATGGCCCGGTCCCCCGACATCGCCCGTCGTGGGGACCGCTTTGCGTACGACCGCCCAGAGGGTGCGGTCGTTCAGGCTGGTGGCGAGGAGTCCGAACCGGTCGGCCTCAGCCACAGCCTTCAGAACCTCCCGCCATAAGTCGGAGGGGAGTGATTCAGGCACCTCCGCCTCGACCGAGGTGTGCCGGTCGTGCTCCTCCAAACGCGCAGGAAGCCCGAGGTCGGACAGTCGGGCAGCGATGGCTGCCGCGCGGACTCCCGAAGCGGGCACAGGGCAGCCTCCGTTAACCGGCGATCACTTTGAGTGAAGCTAGTTAACTAGATTAGAGCTAGTGGACTAGATTTTCCATATGTCTGAGCAGCCGCCCTACCTCCGCATCGCCGACGAACTCCGGCGGCGGATCGCGGAGCACATGTGGGAGCCGGGAGACCGCCTGCCGTCGCGCGCTCAGATCGGCCAGGAGTGCGGCGTCGGCGAGAACGTGGTCCGCCGGGCGCAGGAACTGCTGATCTCCCAGGGCGTGCTGGAAGGCCGCGCCGGATCGGGGACCTACGTCGCCGAGCCCCGGCAACGGGTACGTATCGTCCGGTCGTCCGCGCGCGAGCAGCCCGAGAAGTCGCCGTTCCGTGCGGATATGAAGGCCCTGGGCAAGCAAGGCGACTGGGAGAGCAAGACCGACGCCAAAGTGCCGGCCCCGGCCGACATCGCCGCCCGACTCGGAATCGCCGAGGGTGACCTGTGCGTCCGAACCACGTACGAGTTCCTCGCCGACGGCAGGCCGGTGCAGCTCTCGACGAGTTGGGAGCCGTACGACCTCACCGCGGGCACACTCGTCGTTCTTCCTGAGGGAGGCCCGCACGCCGGGGCCGGTGTCGTGAACCGCATGGCCGCGATCGGCGTCACTGTGACCCACGCCGTGGAGCAGCCCGAGCCACGCCAGGCGACCGCCGAAGAGGCCTCACTTCTGGGCATCCAGAAGGCCGCACTCGTCACGCACATCCGGCGGACGTACTACAGCGACGACGGGCGCCCCGTCGAGACAGCGGACATCGTCGTGCCCGCCGCTCACTGCGAGATCGTCTACGAGATCCCGATCAACCGATAGGTGCAAGCGCTCGGCTGCGGCGCGACCATCCCCGGCGCGGTGAGCAACCGGAGCCCGAAGGATCCTGCGTGTCTAACTGCGTGACAACGCCCACGAACAGCGGCGGACAACCGCGCACACCTGCGGACCATCGCAGCAGGTGAGAGGCGTACCGGCCCAAGGCCAGCCACACACCCAAGTTGCTTCGGGACGAAGGGGTCGAACTTCAACCTGGCGGGGTCGAGCTGCGGTTAGATGGCAGCGTGGCAGTAGCTGAACTCATCCTCAAGTACGTTGAGGCACTTGTATGGCCAGTAGTGACGTTGGTGCTTGCCTGGGCGTGCAGGCATCACCTCAAGCGGGCCTTCGCCCGTATGACGCGACTGGAGACCCCGGCTGGCGCTATCGACTTCGCTGAAGAAGCACGACGCACGTTCGACGGAACCCGGGAGCAGACCTCGTCGTCACCTCCAGGAGAGTCCGGACGGCCATCCAAGCACCTGCCCTCACAGGCCGGCAACGTTGTTCGTCCTCACTTGCACGCACGCTCCACTCAACACGAAGCTCTCGAGCAGGCGCTGGACCTGGTCGGTAGTTCTCCTGACAGTGCCGTGATGCTTGCCTGGCGGGCTGTCGAGGTCGCTTACCGCGATCTGCTCGGCGGTACACGGTCCGTGCAGGAGGCCGCACGGCAGCTTGAAGCGAGGGGCCTGCCGCACTCAGTCGCTGAGACGATGGTCCGTCTTGCGCGACTGCGAGCTCGGGTCTCCCATGGCGATCACACCGTCTTCCCGGACGCGGCCTTCGACTTTGTAGCCAGCTGCGAAGTCGTGCTTAGCCATCTAGAAGTCATCGCCCGACCCAGCGTCGAACTCTCAGAGCACTGATGCGAAGCATGTCAGTTCCCTGGTCTGTCGAATGCGTGTCGAAGTAGCACCCGTCCAAGCTTGGCGAGCGAAGACAGCCAGGTGGGAGGTGGTCACCCGCTGATCCGCCCCAGCGCCTTCTAAGCGCTTGGCCGCAGGTTCGAGTCCTGCCGGGGGCGCGTATTTATGCAGGTCAGAGCCAGTTTTGAGCCCTTCGCAAGATCACTTGCGGAGGGCTTTTTCGTTGCCTCGAAGGGTGTTTTACCCTGATTTTCCCCCTCGCTTCAGGCTCCCCGTCCCATATACGTCCCCCAGGTCGGGAGTCATCCCACGGTCTGTCATCACCTGCGGGCGAGCAATGCCTGGCCAGAGCCATTCTGACGGCTCATCGGGTGGGCATGGAGCAGGCGCCAAAACGGCACCTGCTCTGTTTCCTGCCCGGGTATAGCGGTGGGGGCGGATCAGCAGGAAGTGTGGCCGGGCGGCGTGTCGTCGGCGCTCACCTCGGTCATGCGTTCAGGCGCCATCGAGAGCATGCTCGCTGCGCGCGGACTCTCGCAGCCACGACCGAGAGCCCGCCGCTCCATCGGCGGCGGGGGTCTGCTTTCGGCCCAGGTCGTCCTGAACATTGCGGGGGTGCACGTCCTCCATACCGTCCTAAAGCGGGTTGAACATAACCGGGATCTGGCGCATCGCGCCGCTCATGACGTATGCCCTCTCTTCGTGCGAAGCGACGAAGAGAGGGGCCGTCCACGCAGCGCCGCCGCGGCGAGCACGCCGACGGCCAGGGCCGCGCCGACGGCGGCGCCCTTGCGCAGGCCCGTGCCGGAGGACCGGGAGCGTGG
>NZ_JBEXSH010000192.1:0-11733 GCF_040613555.1 Streptomyces sp. NPDC006265 | reverse complement strand
GCGGCCCAGCCGCCTGGTGAGCCTCCGGGCCGCCGCGCGCATCAGGCGTCCAGACCTGGACGGCCGGTGATGGCGATGCCGCCGTCCTTGTCCGGGTAGTGCGGGGGCCTGGCCAGGCCGAGGAACCAGCCCCAGCCTCTGCCGGCCTTCTGCTCCAGCAGCCGGAACAGGGCGTAGTACACGGTGCCGAACGCACCGGCCAGCGCGGCCGTGAGGGTGGCGTCGTCCAGGGTGATGCCGAGACGCGCCAGCTGCACCGCGGCGAACCCGACGACGTAAGGAACGAGGGTGCGCCAGAGGGACGCGAGCCAGTCGTAGAGCGTCATGGGTCAGTTCTCCTTCAGTGCGTCGCCGAGCTGGTTGAGGGCGGCCTGTGCGCCGGCCTCCGCTGCGGCCTTGATCTCGGCGGCGGTGAGCCCGCCGCCGGATCCGAGGGCGTCGACGAGCTTGTCGATGGTCGCGGCCTGCGCGCCGAGCTGGGCGAGGATTGCGACCGTGTTCTCGGCGGCGCGCCTGCTGTGGGCGTAGCCGGAGCCGAGGGCGGTCTGCACGGGGATGCTTCCGTCCTGGAGGCCCTTGTCGTCGGGCCAGGCCTTCTTGACCCAGTCGCCGACGGCGACCTTGTCGTCGAGCTGCACGGTGTCCTCCTTGGGTGTGGTGGTCTTGCCGGTGGCGCGGGCGACGATCGCGGGGAAGATCACCTCGCGGAACTGCTTGATGCGGGCCGGGCCCGGGCACGAGTGCGCGTCTGGGTTCCAGGCACTGTGCATGGCGTGCCAGCCGAAACCGGGGTCGCTGGCCCAGCGGCACAGGCGCAGCGGAATGCCATGCCGCTGGTGCGCCCAGACGCCGACCTTGATGAGCTCCTCAACCTGCTCGCCGGTCCATGGGTCCGTGGCGGTCAGGTTGGATGCGGTCTCCGCCGAGATCGCGCCCGTGCCGTCCGGCCGCCGGTTCGCTGCGGCGTTGGCGTCGGCGCGGGTCTCGGTGCCGATGTACTGGGCGATGTCGCCCTTGTAGCCGATCCCGAAGTGGGACTCGAGGTTGGTGGAGTCGCGCCAGTACTCGTAGGTGCGTCGCGCCGTCCACGGACCGACGATGCTGTGCACGATGAACTGCGTCGGCCGGATCGCCGTCTGCGCGTCCGACTCGGGTTGCAGCTCCATTTTCGTGGCGCCGGGATACCAGGCCATGGGGCCTCCAGATATGAGAAAGGCCCCGGCCGGCGGCGCGGGGCGGGGTGGGTGAACGCAGGTCAGATGAGGTTGTGGCCGGGTGAGGTCGTGCCGCCCGCGTAGTCGAGCTTCGGTGTGGCGGTCGACAGTGACAGCGCGGTACCGGACGCCCAGCCATTCCCGGACAGGTCGTTCCCGGCGATGACGCAGCCCGTCGCGGTCGAGGCGAGGGTGATCCCGTTCGCCGTCGACGCGCCCTTGCGGACCTTGTTGCCGGTGATCGTGCAGCCGGTCGCGCTGGTCGAGGCCCGGATGCCGGCCGATGACGCGGCGTAGATGGTGTTCCCTGTGATGTGGCAGTCGGTCGAGTTCGCTCCGTCGGAAGCCTGTCCGGCGAACAGCCCGAAGTTGCTGCCAGTGCCGTCGATGATGTTTCCCTGCATGAGGGTGCGCGGGCTGCCGGTCGCGTTGATGCCGTTGGAGCCGGAGTTGCGGACCGTGTTCGAGGTGAACGACGCGCTCGGCGACCATGCCGCGTACAGGCCGGTCGATGTTGTGTCCTCGGACAGGTTGCCGGTGACCTTCGGCGCTTCGCACTGCTCGACCTGCACCGCGTTGCCGGTGATGCTGCGGATCGTGTTGGTCTCGATGACCACGCCCGGATACCGGTAGGCGGCATAGGCCAGCACGCGAATGCCGCTGTCGGACTGCACGGCTTCGATCGTGTTGTCAGTGATCGAAACAGTCGCGGCAGGGACGCTCGTGGTCGCCGGGTTCGGGATCGTCGCCATGATGCCGGACATGCCGGTGTTGCGGATCGTGTTGCCCTCGATCTTCGCCCGCCGCCATCCGTAGGCGTAGATGCCCTCTTGCAGGGCGCCGTTGATCTGGCAGTTCACGATCTGGATGTCGTCGTAGGTGACACCTGCGGTGATCGAGTGAGAACCGACTGCCCGGCCGAAGTTGCCGAGCCGATCGGACGGCCCGAACGTGCAGCTCTCGATGCGGATGTTCTTCGCCGGGGTGTTGTCGTACAGGCCGATCGAGCTGCTGCCGCTCTTGGAGATGTCGATCTGGATGGCCTCGGAGAATCCGCGGGTGCCGCCGGAGCTGTTGTCGCGGAACCCGTAGAACTGGCAGTTGATCGCCCGGCCGCCGTCGACTGAGTTGAACTCCAGCGCGTGCGCCGTCGAGGTGTTGAGCACGGTCACGTCGCGCACGGTGATGTCGGCACCGTGCACGAAGTTGATCACGTCGGTTTCGGCGGTCACGGTACCGGTCACACCGTCGGAGGCGTTCCCGTCGTAGGTGCCGCCGAGCAGCGTGATGTGGGAGCGGCCCGAGTAGCCGGCGAACTCCTCGCCGGTGATGAAGTTGCGCAGGATCCCCGAGTTGGCGATGGCCTTGATGGTGGCGCCGTAGGCCCAGATGGTGGTTCCGCTGTGGACGACCAGGAACGTGCTCACGCCGTAGGTCTTGCCGCCGGGGAGGATGACCGTGCCGCCGCCTGCATCGCGTGCGGCGTCCAGCGCGGCCTGGATCGCCGGGCGGTCGTCGGTGATGCCGTCGCCGGCCGCTCCGGTGACGGTGAACCAGCCGGGGACGGCCAGGTTCACGCCGTCTTCCGCCACGATCGATCCGGTCAGCGTCATCTGCCGCGGGCCGCTGCGGTACCAGCGCACGTCGCGGGCGGCGTCGCCGGGCCCCCACTGCTCCTCGCCGTCCGCGAGTCGCCGGTAGGTGTCGTACCCGCCCTGGGCAGCGACGAGGGAGGCGTCGACCACATCGCCCGCAGACCCGTTGTACTGCGTCGTGCCGGTCATCGTGCCGCCGCTGCGCGGCAGCGCGGCCTCTGCCGTCGCCTGCGCCTGCGCCGCCAGCTCCCGGGCCGCCTGATACCAGCGCACCGGGCTACCCGAACCGTCGAGGTACTCGTAGTCGATTGCGGTGACGTCGGCGGTTTTGAAGGTGCGGATGGCGCCGGGTGTGGGCGAGCTGGCCGGGTTGGAGCGGAGCTGGGCGATGGGGGTCAGGCCGTCGTCTTCGTACAGGGCGGTGACGGCGGCGCCGGTCCCGGCCACGCGGACTACCAGGGGGTAGTCGGGGATGACGTTGCCCTGTGCGTCGGTGAGGACGTCGGCGGGGGTTCCGCCGAAGGTGTAGAGCGGCACGCTGCTGCCCCTTTCAGTCGAGCCAGTAGGAGCCGGAGATGTCCACCCACATCAGGCCGGCGGTGCCGCCGTCCTGCTGGCCGTCTTGCGAGTAGGCGACGAGGGAGCCGCGCCCGCCGACGGCGTTGGCGTCCTGGTCCGGGCTGAAGACCTCGCAGCGGCAGACGCCGGTCATCGCGTCGCCGGTCAGAGATGCACCGCCGTCGAACCGGGCGATCTGGGTGGGGATCATCGCGGTGGGGACGGTGGCCAGCTTCACGCCGTTGGCGGAGATGAGTTGGCCGTCGGTGCGCTGGATCGTGCCGCGCAGGTGGGCCTGCCCGCGGTCGATGCGGGCCTCCGGCAGGGTCTGCCCGGCCTCGAATCCCGCGGCCAGGGTGACGGGCTGCCAGTCCTGCAAGGGCTCGTAAATCGTGGCCCAGAGGTTCGTTACGGCGCTGATCTTCACCCAGGTCGTGCCGTCCGGTGCCACAGCGACGGTCTGTGCGGGGGCCTGGTCCAGGCGGGCGTCGCGGTCGGCGAGGTTGGTGACGTGCTGCCACAGGTGCGGGTCGATGGCCTCGGCCAGTTCGGCGAGGTGTCCGGGGGTGGTGGGGCTGTCGCCGCCGCCCGGGACGGGCAGTTCGGCGTATCCGATGGTCGCCAAAGGGGGGCTCCTAGGAGAACGTGACGGTGATGCGGCCGCCGGTGACGGACATGTAGTCGGTGGCGCCGGAGGCGTAGATGGCCAGGCCCTTGGCGGACCCGGAGGCCAGGGCGTTCGCCCACGACGTGGGCAGCGTGGCGGTGCCCGTGGCGCCCACGGACAGGCGCAGCAGGTCCTCAGGGCCGCTGCCGAGGTTGAGCTGTCCAGACGGCGGTGAGGAGTGCGCGTGCAGGTACAGATGCATGGGCCGCTTGGCGTTGACGCCGGAGCCGGTCTTGCGGGCGAACGCCACCTTCATCGAGGTGACGGTCTTGCCCGCGCACGCGTTCTGGATCGCGCTGCCGTAGAACCATGCGCCGCGGCGGTTGCCGCGGCCGGTCCAGTCGCCCTGGGTGGGGGCGGAGGCATACTCGTCGGGCCGTCCGCCGCGCCACGTCCCGGAGGCGGTGGGGCTGATCGTGGCGGGCTTCGGTGAGGGCACCGCCGGGCTGCCGGGGGACGGGTCGGAGGCGTCGGCGACCTGGAAGTACAGCTCCATGCGGCCGTCGACCTTGCGGACGTAGACGGCGCTGGGAATCTGCCAGCCCGACCCTGCCGGGGCGCCGGTGCCGTAGGTGGCCGCGCGCACCACCTGCACGTCGCGGGCGGCCTGCTCGGCGATCGCCTCGACGTCGTTCTGCTCCGCCTGGGCCGGGTCCTCGCCCAGCCGCCACAGCACCACCGGCACCGCCCCGCGGCGCACCGCGACGGTGTCGCCGGCCTTGCGGTTGCGGTAGGCGTCGGTGCAGGCCACGCCGTAGATGTCCGCGCCCATCATCCGCAGGTTCACCCGGCCGTCCTCGGTGACGTCAATGACGTCGGCGGACACGGTCTGCAGGCCACCGGCCTCGGAGTCCAGCGCGTCCAGGTCCTTGCCCAGCTGATCGCGGATGCCCACCTCACAGCCTCCTCGTACTGGTGCGGGTCTGGCAGGTCATCGACACCCCGCCCAGGGCGTAGAGGTTGGAGTCGATCAGGTGCTTCTCCCACACCCCCGGTGCGACCTCGGCCAGGACGACGTCGCCCGGCTCGATGGCCGGGTTGCACACCGACGTGAACGACAGCGAGGCCTGCACGCCGAGGGAGTTGGCCAGTTGCGCGACCGCCACGTCACGGGCCTGGTCCAGGCCGGTGATCAGGGCGGAGGCGTAGCGGCCCGTGCGCACGCGCACGCTCGGCAGGCCCAGGCGTCCCGGCGCCAGCGGGTCCTCCACCGGGTCGGGGCCGGCGTAGGTGATCGAGTCGGGGTTGTCGTCCCACTGGAACACCGGGCCGATCACTTTGCCGCCGTCGCCGGAGTCGCCGGTGACCGCCCACAGGTTCTTCAGGTTCTCGCTGGTCTCCTCCTCCGACGGTGCGGCGGTGACCAGGTTCAGGGGGATCTCCCACACGACCGGATCGCCCAGGGACGGCACCGGGGCGAAGGTGGGGATGCCCCGGGCGTCGCAGTAGACCTCCGCGCCCAGGGAGGCCGCGATACCGGTGGACGTCCCGGAGGAGTCGGTGCCGCCGGAGACGGCCGCCCACCGGTCCTCGTCGACCACGAACGCCGGCATGGCGGTGCCCGATTTCACCTCGCCACGCCACGCCACCGTCGAGCCGGGCAGGGCTTCGGCCAGCAGCTGCTCCGCGCACGCCTTGGCGGTGTCCGGGCCGATGGTGCGGGCCGTGGGAAACGACGCCCCGCGCACGATGTCCTCACGCCCGAGCAGGTCCAGGGCGACACCGAGACGGGTCCGGCGCAGCCGGTCGATGGCGTAGCGGCCGGCGGGGATCCACTCCACGTCCAGGCGGGGCACCTTGATGCCCTGGAACAGGCGGACCTCGGTGGAGATGCTGTTGATGCCGTGCCGGCCGCGCGGCGCGTCCAGCAGCTCCACCGAGGCGGCGTAGCGCACCTCCGCGGTACGGTCCGGCGTCACGCCCCCGGAGCCGAACCGTACCGGCGTCCAGCTCACACCACCGTCGTTGGACCACTCCGCGCGCACCGGGCGGGCGGTGGCCTGCCCCAGCGCGGCCAGCGCCGCGGCGGAGATCGGCAGCACGTCAGGTCACCGCGCCGTTCGTGGCCAGCGCCGCATAGCTCGGGTAGGAGGAGCTGACCGCGTCGTAGGTGGCGAACTGCGCGGCCAGGGCGTCGTAGGACCAGGCCGGGGCGCGCATCGGCTGCCCGCCGGTGGCCGGCCGCTCGATGGGCACGATGTCGAACGTGACGGTGTAGCCCCCGGTGGAGCCGAGCTTTCCGGTGGCCTTTTCGCTCACGGCGCCGGGCACGAAGAAGCGGTCCGGCTTCTGGTAGCCCGGCCGCACCTGCGCCAGCAGCACCCCCGAGCGGATCAGCAGCCGGAACTGTTCGATGTCGGCGGCCAGGACGTCCACCGACACCGTCTCCGCCGGCGCGGCCGCGGTGTCGTAGGCGACGGCCGTGTACGGGGTGCCGGTGCGGGCCGTGGACTCCTGCCGGGCCTCACTGGTGGTGCCCTGGTCCGGGCCGTACATCACCCGCATCGACAACCCGGGCTCCTCGAGGGACTTCAGCCACAGGTCCCTGGTCTGCGCCGGGGCCGGGGCGGGCACGACCAGGCCCAGCGACGACTCATCCCCCCAGCTTCCGTCCGCGTACTGCGGGCGGGCGGTGTAGGCCACGGCCACCCCCAGGGGCGCCTCATGGTCGTAGGCCTGGCCGACGCCCTCGATCGCCCACGCCAGGTCGCCCGAGCGCACGCCGACGGGTGCGGCGGCGCCGGGGTCCTGCCGGGTGATGGCCACCTTGCGGATGTCCTGCCACCCCACGGCGGCCGGCGTCTTGTAGTCGACGCCCAGGTACACGCCCGCCCACTGCTCGTCCACCACGGCGGTCAGGAAACCGTCGGGGCTGGTGAGGGTGGCGGGCGGGGTGACCTGCGGCGCCGACGGGTCCACGATCATCGGCATACCGGTGTGCCTCCTACTGCTTCTTGCCGGACCGCTTGGCGCGGCGCACGTCGGTCAGGGCGTCATCGACCCGGTCGGACACGTAGGCCCGCAGCACCGTGCCGTCCTCGACGACCAGGTACAGGGGCCGCCCGTCCGCACGGGAACTGCTCGGCGAGCCACCGGAGGTGACGGGGACGACACCGGCCGGCGCGGCCTGCGACGCCAGCCGGTCGGCCGCGGCCTCCACGGCGTCGCCCATCTGCGCCATGCCGGCGACCACCGCCGCGCCGATCCGGGCACCGGACCCGGCCAGGGCGTTGAACTGGCCGCCGGTCAGCACCGCTTCCGGCTTCTTCGTGCCGTTGTAGACGGCGGACAGGCCGGGCGGCAGCTTCCCGCCCTGGTCGAACTTCCCGGCGTAGCCGTACCGGTGGGTGAACAGGCCGCTCTTGTAGGAGCGGGCCCGGGGGCCGACCACGACACCGTCGCCGCCCCTGCTCTCGACGTTGGTCCCGTTGAGGGTGCCGGCGGTGTGCCCGACGCCGGCGTTGGTGATGCCGATCTGGTACGGGGAGCGCTTGTTCAGCACCCAGCCGTCCGGCGCGGTACGGCCGGAGAACGCGCCGGTGGCCCACCGGCGGTGCGGCTTCTGCCCGCGGATCACGGACTCGATCGCGCTGAGGAAACCCGAGCAGTCCCACGAGGGGTTGCCGTTGCCGCCCCACTGGTACCGCTTGCCGTGCTGCGTGCGCGCCCAGCGCAGGCCCGACTTGAAGCCACCCCCACCCACGCCCGCCTTCTCCAGCTCGGTGTCCGCCTTCCCGGAGAAGCCGACAATGGAGCGGATCATCCGGCGCGGAATACCGCTGATCATGTCGCGGTACACGGACGACGAACCGGCGATCTTGTCCAGCAGCGGCTTCACCACGCTGTTCAGGCCCGCCACGGCGGAGGCCTTCACACCGTCCTTCAGCCAGTCCACGCCGGTCTTCGCCAGGTCGACCGTCTTGGACGCCGCGTTCTTCACCCAGCCGAAGATGCCGCCCTTGGCGAAGCCCTCGCCCTGGAACGGGCGCAGGGACTGCCCGCGCATGGCGGCCTGGTTCACCGCGAGGAGCCGGGCCCGCTCATACGGGTCCCGCATGGCCTCGGTGACGGCGACGCCCTCACCGCGCCGCATCGGCACCAGCTGGTCATCACCCTGCCGGTAGGAGGACTGCCCGGGCAGCACACCACCGCGGGCGAAACCCTTGATCGGGTCCAGGGTGGGGGCACCGAACTTGGAGGCCACGGCGTTCCACACCTTGACGATGCCGCCGTTGTAGACGGTGTCGATGATGAACTTCACCGGGGTCTTGGCGATGCCCTTGACCTTGTCCCAGGCCATTTTGATGCCCTTGCGGGCGACCTCGAACGCGTCGGCGACCTTGCCGGTGGCGGCCTTGATCCGGTCGAACACGGGCTTGATGCCCGAGTTCCACACCGTGGAGATGACGTTCCTGATGCTGTTGAACGCCGGCTTGACCCCGTTGTCGTAGAGCCACTTGAACCAGCCGCCCACCGTCTTCAGCCCGGCCGTGAACCAGCCGAAGACGACCTTGGCCCCGGACCAGGCCAGTTTCACGCCGGCCACGATCCAGCCCACCACGGGCTTCACCGCGTTGGTGTAGAGCCACTTGAACCAGCCGCCCACGGTGCGCAGCCCGGCCATGAAGTAGCCGAAGACCACCTGAACTCCGGCCCACAGCAGCGCGGCTCCGGCCTTGATCCACCCGAACACAGGTTTGATGGCCACGTCCCACAGCCAGCCGAAGACCGCCCCCAGCAGCTTCACCGCCAGGTAGATCGGCCCGAAGACCACGATGGTCAGGACGGTCGCGAGGATGCGCGCGCCGGTGTCGATGGCGGAGAACACCGGCTTGAGCACGGTGTTCCACAGCCACGACGCGGCGTCCCCGACCCAGCGCAGGCCGGTCATGAAGCCGTCGACCATCGGCTTGATGCCCTCGGTCCACAGCCACATCGCGCCGGTCTTGATCGCCTCCCAGACGCCCATGACGATGCTGCGGAACGTCTGGGACTTCTTCCAGGCGATGACCAGGGCGGCGCCGAGGGCGACCACCGCGATCGCGACCAGGACGAACGGGTTGAGCGCCATGATGCCGTTCAGCAGGGCCTGCGCGGCCGCCCACCCGCGGGTGATGGCGGCGATGCCGCGGCTGGCCAGGGAGTAGATGGACATCACGCCGATGACCGTGCCGGTCATGATGGCCTGCGCGGACAGGGCCAGCGTCACGCCGCCGATCAGGATGGCCAGCGGCGAAAGCCAGATGCCCCACTCCTTGAACCAGCGGATCGTTCCGCCGACGGCGCTGCCGGTGTCCTTCACGACGGGGACCAGGTGGTCACCGAGCCACGTCGCGGCGGTCTTCACCGGCGGCACGACGTCCTTGTTCAGGAACCTCCCGAAGCGCATCAGCGGCGGGATGGCGTACTTGCTCGCCACGTCACCCAGCGCCATCAGGGCCCGCCGCTTGAACTGCTCGAACGTCACGCCGGCGTTGTCGCGCAGGTCGTCCCCGGCCTTCTTCGCCGCGCCGCCCACCTTGCCCAGACCGTCCACCGCCTTGGACGGGTTCAGGCTGTAGAGGGCCTTCCCCATGTCCTCGGCCTTCGTGCCGAACAGGGCCACGGCCGCGGCGTTACGGTCGACGGGGTCCTTCATCTTGCGCAGCTTGTCCAGCACCAGCTGCAGACCGGTGGAAGCGCCCTTGCCGCCGCCCGCGATCTGCGCGGTCATCTCCTTGGCGTCCAGCCCCAGGGCCTTGAAACCGTCAGCGGACGCCTTGGAGCCGTCCGTGGCCCGGATCTGGAACTCCTTCAGGGAGTCGGCGATCACGTCGGTGTCGCGGGCACCGGCCTTCATGCCCTGGGAGAACAGGCCCATGGTGGTCTGCACGTCCAGGCCGAGCGACCGGAAGATCGTGGAGTACTCGTTGAACGTGTCGGCGATGTCATCCGCGCGGGGCCCGAGCTTCTGCATCCCGGCGAACAGGACGTCCATCGCCTCGTTGCCGTTCTTGGCCAGCCCTGTCTTCAGGATCTGACCCACCGCGTTCGCGGTCTGGCCCAGGTCCAGCTCGAACAGTGAGCTGAGGTCCTGCACCTTCGTCGCCATCGTGGCGAGCTGCTTGGTGGTGGCCTTCTCCGGGGCCAGGCCGGCGGCCATGATGGCGCGCACCGCCTGGGCGCCCTCGTCGATCGAGCCGGTGACCGCGCCCGCGTACAGCTTCCCGGCCGCGGCCCCGGCGGTCTTGGCCTCCTTCGGCGACAGACCGAGCTGTGCCTTCAGCTTGCCGGTGGCGGCCTGCTTCTCGACGGCCTCGCTGATGCCCTTGGCGACCAGGGCGCCCACCACGGCGCCCGCGGCCAGGGCGCCGGCCTTCATCTTGCTGGATAGGCCCTGCATGAGGTTGTCGCCGCCCTGCTGTCCCGCCCGAGTGGCGGACTGCCGCACGGGCTCCTCCAGCTGCTGGCGGAGCTCACGGCGGAACTCGGACATGGACGGCAGGACGTCCAGCCACACGGATGCAGCGCGGGGCATGGATCTCACCCCTTCTCTGCGTGCTCCGGTGTCACCTGGGCGACGAGGTTCTGGTACCAGGCGTGGTCCTGGGCGGCCTGCTTGGCGGCCTTCTTCGCGCGCTTCTTCTTCGCGCCGGGCTTCTCCGGCCGCCACACCGGCTCCGGGTACGGCTCGGGCGGTGCCTTCTCGGCACGGTTGGCGTTGCGGAAGTCGGTGAGCAGATGGCCGATCAGGTCGACCAGGTCGGCGGCCCGGAAGTCGCCGTAGCCCAGGTGGTGGCCGACCGCCTTGCGGGCCAGGGCGCCGTTCGGCGGCAGGCCCTCTACCAGTTCCCGCAGGTGCCGCAGGGTGATGCGGCCCTGGAAGAACGCCCGCAGCGGGCCGCCCTCCCCGTACTGCGGGTACTGGTGGCACAGGTCGGCCTCGACGGCCCCCGGGTGGTCCCCGAGGACGTCTAGGACCGTGTAGGGCGGCCCTTCTTCAGGGCTCCCTTCATGTCCTCCATCGCGGCCATGCGGATGAAGTTGACGTCAGCCGGGTTTCCGCCCGCCTCGCAGAACTCCTGGTACTGCTGATCGCCCAGCATCGCTAGGGCGATCTCCTCGTCCGACTCGGCGTCGTCGACCCCCTTCGTCCACTCCGAGGGAGCGAACATCGGATGCGGCACCGTGAACGTCTTGCCGCCCGGGCCCTCGAACTCGACCTCTTCGCCGCCGACGGCCTCGGCGTACTGCTGGCGCACGGTGGCCAGGACGTAGCGCTTCTTGTTGGGCTTGCTCATGGCGTTCTCTCGCTCCTGGGGTGTCTCGGGGTGAACCGGTGAAGGCGCGGCGGCGGCGGGGCTCACCCCGGTCTGCCGCCGCCGCGCCGGTTTGCGCGGGGCGGTCACTGGCCGCCCGGCGTGGTGGTGGTGATGACGACGTCCGGGGTGGTGCCGCCGGTCAGGCCGGTGGCGTCGCCGGTCAGCTCGGTCACGTCCGTGCCGGCGTGCTGGCCGGTGAACGTGACGGTGATCGGCGTGCCGGGGTGCGGTCCTCCGACGCAGGCGACGTCCCCGGGGTCGACGTTCGACAGGCCCTCCAGGGCGGCCTGCACACCGGCCGCGGACGTGTTGTAGGGGATGCCGGCGGTGGTCTGTCCGTCGAAGGTCAGCGTGTAGGTGCCGCCGGTCGGATCGCCGGTGATGGCCACCTGCTGGAC
>NZ_JBEXSH010000191.1:0-11758 GCF_040613555.1 Streptomyces sp. NPDC006265 | reverse complement strand
AGGCCGCCGCAGGCCACCGTGCCGTACGGCCGCAGGCCGCGCCGGCGCAGTGCCTCGATCGCGCCGAGTGCCATCCGGTCGCTGGCCGCGAACAGCGCGGTCGGCGGCTCCGGCAGGTCGAGCAGGGTGGTGCAGGCGGTGAAGCCGGACTCGGGGTGGAAGTCGCCGGGGACGACGAGGGTCGGGTCCATCGTGATGCCGGCGCCCTCGAGGGCCGCGCGGTAGCCGTCCAGGCGGGCCCTGGAGCACAGCAGACGGGACGGGCCGGCGATCATGCCGATCCGGCGGTGGCCGAGGGACAGCAGATGCTCGGTGGCCGCCATGCCGCCCGACCAGTTCGCGGCGCCGATCGTGGGGGCGTCCAGGGCGGGGGAGCCCGCTGGGTCGATGATCACCAGGGGCACCCCGAGGATCTTCAGCTCCTCGTGCAGCATCGGATCCAGGGCGGACGTCACGAGGATGACGCCGTCGGAGGCACGGGCCCGCAGGTTGCGCATCCACTCGCGGGCGTCGCCGGAACGCCCGTGGATGGCCGACACCACCGTGCCGACCCCGGCGGCGTGCGCGACCTCCTCGACCCCGCGGATGATCTCCACGGCCCAGGGGCTGTCGAGGTCGTCGAAGACCAGGTCGAGCAGGGCGGCACGGGTGCCCGGGGCCGCGGGGCGCTTGCGGTAGCCGTGCCGGCGCAGCAGGTCCTCGACCCGGGCCCGGGTCTGCGGCGAGACGTCGGAGCGGCCGTTGACGACCCGGGACACCGTTGGCACCGACACACCGGCCTGCCGGGCGATCTCCGTGATCGTGACCTTGCCCTCGGCGTCGGCCCCACGTGCTCCCACTTGCCCCACCTCCGTCGACGGGTGACCGCGAAACTTCCAGGAGTCTTCCGGAAAACGGGCATCCGTGGGAAGGCGTGCGAGAGGGGAACGGGACGTGGCAGCGGGTGACGGAAAGTGACGACCGCCGGACATGCGTCGGGGCCGGTGCGCAGGGTTTCCTGCGGCCGGCCCCTCATGTCTGCCGACGGGGCGTCATCCCGCCGAACGGCCTCAGGCGGCCGTCATCACCTGGCCGGCCAGCGGACGGTGCGGGGCGATGGCCCGGCCGTCCGGCAGCAGCTCGCCGGTGTCCTCGAAGAGCACCACGCCGTTGCACAGCAGGCTCCATCCCTGTTCCGGGTGGTGCGCCACGAGGCGGGCGGATTCCCGGTCGGCGGAGTCGGCTGAGGGGCACTGGGTCTGGTGCTGGCACATGGGTGGGATCTTTCGCTGGGTCGAGATGGACGATGGGATTGCGTCGGCTGAGCCGGATGTCGTGTCTGTTCCGCGGCTAGAAGTGTCGTTCATGGCCGCCCCCCGTTGTGATAAGTCGTCGGAACCCAGTGTTGCCCCACGGGCGTCAATCCGCAGGGATTTCGCGGCACCGCTTCTCACAGGTTGATGACGCATCCCCCGCGCGGACGGTTCATCCCAACTGCACTGTCCCTTCGGGTGGTTCGCACTGACCGGATAGGGCTAGTCCGCTCGAGCCGACCACCTTTTCGGCTCGTACGAGCCAATGCATGCTCGTACGAGCGATCCTGTGAGCGGTAAAGCGATCGTGCGAGCGGTCCGCGATCGACCGGCTGGTAAATGCGAGACCCCGCCGCCGGAATTCGACGACGGGATCTTCGGAACTGTGCGGTGCTTCAGGCGGGCGAGCCGAGCAGTCTGATGGGAGCCGCCCGGTGGGTCAGCACCGGGAGGAGTTCGGCGACGCGGTGCGGGCGGTGGGCCGCGATGCCGGGAGGCGCCGGCGCCAGCGGGACAAGCAGGTCGGTGGCGGCGGGGTGGCCGGTGGCACCGTCCGCGGTGCAGTCCTCGTGCAGCCAGAGCGTCAGCATGTACAGGCCGGGCACCGACAGCAGGCGGGGCTGGTACGGCTGCGGCATCGTCTCCGCCTGGCGCAGGGCACGCTCGGTGGAGGTGATGTACGGGCCCTCGAAGAAGTGCGAGAACGTCCAGCCGTCGGGAGTCAGCATGGTTTCCGCCGCGGCCACGGCGCGGTCGCCGCAGCGGATCAGGAAGCGCCACCCGGCCAGCCGGGTCGCGGACGCGCCCTCGGCCGTGACGTGGTCGAGAACGTGCACGGGCAGGGGGAGCTCGGGTGTGGCGGGTCCCTGGGTGCCGAGCAGGGAGGGAGTTCGGGCTTCGCGGACCGCGGTGGGTGAGGAGAGCGCATGGAGGACGGAACGGAGTGCGGGCGCGGGAGCCGGCGGGACATGCAGCGGCATGGTGGGTCGCCTCTCATTCAAAGGCACGGTGGCGCGAGGGCGGGGGCGGACGGCGCTGTCAGCTCACGAGGGTCAGAGAGGCAGGGGCCGGGGTCATGAGAACGAGAGAGGGGTGGGGTCCGCGTCGCCTCGACGGCAGGACCCATCGACCGTGGGCGCCAACCTTCTGCCTTGTTCGCGGAGTTTATACGACACGGGTTCAGGCTGTGTTTCGTCTAGCCGTTTCCGGTGAGTAGAACAAGGGTACATTCGGTCGGCGATACGCGAGAATTATCCCGATTTCACGCGGGGGTGCACTGCGATGACCTCGGTGCATGTCCGCGAACCGGTCGGCCCATTCTCGTCGGCGTTTTTCACGAGTTCCAGGGAGGCGATACCCGCTCCTGTGCGACATGCCGAGTGAATGTGCCACCGGTCACACGTGACCAGCGTAGCGGGCGTTGGTTCCGCCCGGGACGTTATCGATCGCATTCGCTGGGCATCCTCCACCTGACCGGGGCCCCGGCAGCGGGATCCCGGCCCGCATCATCCGAGGAGGGACGCTTCGATGGGGGAGAAGGTCGCGGCAGGCCGGTTCGACCTGTCCGATCGCCAGCGCTACCGCGACAAGCTGCGTCAGTGTCTGACGGGCTTGGAGCGACTCCTGGCGGAGCAGCGGTTCGATCGCCCCAAGAACCTCATGGGGCTGGAGATCGAATTGAATCTCGCAGGTGCCGACGGCATGCCGAAAATGTTGAACGGGCAAGTCCTCGAACGCATCGCGAGCCGCGACTTCCAAACAGAACTCGCCATGTTCAACCTAGAAGTGAACATTCCCCCACATCGTCTTGCGGGCCGGGTATTCGACCGTCTCGCGGAGGAACTCCGTACGTCGCTGGCATATGCCGACCGAAAAGCCGGCGAGGTCGACGCGGGTATTGTGATGATCGGTATTCTGCCGACTCTCGACCGTGACGACCTGGTGTCGTCGAACCTGTCCGACGTCGACCGGTACACCCTCCTCAACGACCAGATCGTGGCCGCCCGCGGCGAGGAGTTCACCCTCGACATCGACGGCGTGGAGCACCTGAGCTGCACCTCGAAGTCCATCGCGCCGGAGGCCGCCTGCACCTCGGTGCAACTGCACCTCCAGGTCACCCCGGCCCGCTTCGCCGACGTGTGGAATGCCGCCCAGGCGGTCGCCGCCGCGCAGATCGCCGTCGGCGCCAACTCGCCCTTCCTCTTCGGCCGCGAGCTCTGGCGTGAGTCGCGGCCCCCGCTGTTCCAGCAGTCCACCGACACCCGCCCGCCCGAGCTCCAGGCCCAGGGCGTCCGGCCGCGCACCTGGTTCGGGGAGCGCTGGGTCACCTCGGCGCACGACCTCTTCGAGGAGAACCTGCGCTACTACCCGGCCCTGCTGCCGATCTGCGACGACGAGGACCCGCTGAAGGTGCTCGACCAGGGCGGCACGCCGTCGCTCGCCGAACTCGTCCTGCACAACGGCACGATCTACCGCTGGAACCGCCCGGTCTACGGCATCGCCGACGGCGTCCCGCACCTGCGCGTGGAGAACCGCGTCCTGCCGGCCGGGCCCACCGTCATCGACGTCATCGCGAACGCGGCCTTCTTCTACGGGGTCGTCCGGGCCCTGGCCGAGGAGCCTCGGCCGGTGTGGACCCGGCTGCCGTTCGAGGCGGCCGCCGCCAACTTCGACGCCGCGTGCAAGGACGGCATCGAGGCCCGCTTCACCTGGCCCCGGCGTGGCCGGTACAGCGGCACCGCCGAGGTCGACGCGGTGAACCTGATCCGCGACGAGCTGCTGCCACTCGCCGAGGCCGGGCTGGACGCCTGGGGAGTCGAGCCGGCCGACCGCGATCTGTACCTGGGCGTGATCGAGGAGCGGTGCCGGCGCCGGGTGAACGGGGCGAGCTGGCAGGCCGCCACGTTCCACACGGCACTGGACGCCGGCCTCTCCCGGAACGACGCGCTGGCCGCCACGACCCGGCGCTACCGCGAGCTGATGCACAAGGGCGACCCGGTGCACACCTGGCCGGTGGGACTGCCTGAGCCGGCGTCGCTGGGCTGACGTCGCCGACGGGTGAGATCCCGCTGCCGCCATACTGATCCGACAGGTCGGTGAAGTGGAGGCAGGTGTGCAGGCGGAGGCGAGCCCGGTGGGCGATTCCATTCCCCAGCAGGGGCTCTCACGGCGGATGCTCCGCACCGAGACGCTGCTGGTCCTCGCGCTGTCGCTGGGCGCGAGCGGAGTGTCCGCGCTGATCAGCTTCATCGGGTCGGTCACCAAGCCGGGCGGCCTCAGGGACCAGGCGGCCACGATGAACGCCTCGGCGGCGCCCGGTCGGCCCTGGCTCGACCTCGCCTGGCAGCTCTTCGGGATCACCACGGCGCTCGTCCCCGTCGCGCTCGTCGCGCACTTCCTGCTGCGGGAGGGCGCGAGCCTGCGCACGATCGGCTTCGACCGCACCCGCCCCTGGCCCGACCTGGGTCGCGGGGCGGCGATCGCGGCGGTCATCGGCAGCTCCGGTATCGCCTTCTACCTCGCGGCCCGCGGCCTCGGCTTCAACCTCACCGTGGTGCCCGAGGCGCTGCCGGGGGTGTGGTGGAAATACCCCGTGCTGATCCTCTCGGCGATCCAGAACGCCGTGCTGGAGGAAGTGATCGTCGTCGGCTACCTGCTGCGCCGCATGGGCCAGCTGGGGTGGACCCCGACGGCGGCTCTGGTCGGCAGTTCCGTTCTGCGCGGCTCCTACCACCTCTACCAGGGCATCGGCGGCTTCGTCGGCAACATGGTCATGGGCGTCGTCTTCGTCTACCTCTTCCGCCGCTGGGGGCGCGTCGGCCCGCTCGTGGTCGCCCACTCACTGCTCGACATCGGGGCGTTCGTCGGATACGCGCTGCTGGCGGGCAAGGTGGGCTGGCTGCCGACGGCGTGACGTGAGGCGGGCAGGGGCGTACGGGGTCGTACGCCCCGTCATGCGTCTCAGGCCAGGAGGTCGCCCTCGATGACGGTGACCGCCGTGCCGGTCAGCAGGGTGCGGTCGCCGCGCAACTCCGTGCGGACGCGGCCGGAGCGCGGTGAGGCCTGGAGGCCGGTGAGGCCGGGGCGGCCCAGGCGCTCGGACCAGAACGGGGCGAGTGCGGTGTGGGCGCTGCCCGTCACCGGGTCCTCGTCGATGCCGACGTTCGGGAAGAAGCAGCGCGAGACGAAGTCGTAGCCCCGGGCCGGGTCCTCGGCGCGGGCGGTGGCGATGACGCCGCGCTCGGAGTGGGCTGTGAGGGCTCTCAGGTCGGGACGGAGGCCGTGCACCGTCTTCTCGTCGGCGACCTCGACGAGCAGGTCGCCGATGTTCGGGCCGGTGTCGAGGACCGTGAGCGGCTCGGCGCCCAGGGCCTCGGCGAGGCCGCGGGGCGGGTCGGCGCGGGTGAGCGGGGCCGTCGGGAAGTCCAGCGTGACGGAGCCGTCCGCGGCGGGCGTGGCGACGAGGACGCCGCTGCGGGTGGCGAACCGCACCGGGCCCGTGTGTGCGCCGGTCGTGTGCAGGACGTGGGCGGTGGCGAGGGTCGCGTGGCCGCACATCGCGACCTCGGCGGCCGGTGTGAACCAGCGCAGTGCCCAGTCCGCCTCGGCGCCCCCGTGGAGCGGGTGGGCGAAGGCCGTCTCGGCGTGGTTGACCTCCAGGGCGACGTTCTGCAGCCAGGTGTCGTCCGGGAAGGCGTCCGCGCCGGGCAGGAGCAGGACCCCGGCCGGGTTGCCGGAGAAGGGGCGATCGGTGAAGGCGTCGACGATTCGGATCCTCATGCCCCGACGCTAGGGCTCCCACGAAGCCGCAGGCCAAGGCCAATTCGCGGGCGCTGGCCCGGTTCGGTCGGCCGGTGTCCTGTCTCAACGAAGTTAGTCGTCCGCGCCTCGCTGATCTGCGGGGACTGGATTGGGTGAGACGCGGGGACTTGGTTCGTTGAGACAAATCTCGGGGGCCGGGACCGAACAGGCTGGGTGCTGCCCGGTCCCAGGTTGGGCTGCCGCTGTACTGGTCGGGCCGTCAGGCCCTGGCGCTGGCGACTCCTGAGCCGTCCATGTAGTCGCGGACGCGTGTGATCAGTCCGTTGCGGACGTGGAGTATCAGGAGGCCGGGGACGGTGAACGTGTTGGCCTTGGGCGGCAGCGTTCCCACCACGACATGCTCGGCGATGATCACTTTGGGATCGGCGGTCTCGTGGGCCGCGATCCTCCTGACCTCCTGCACCTTGGCGGGGCTTGCGCCCCAGACCGCCCGGTAGCCGGCGCGCACGGCCTCACGACCCTCGAAGCATGCGGGGAAGCCGGGTGAGATGAACGGGAACTCGTGCACCGCATCGATGGCGTAGAGATCGGCGAGATCGTCTGGCGACTTGTCGAGCATGGCTTGGTAGTAGCAGGTCAGCACCTCGTGAGGGGTGCGAACGGCAGGTGTATCCAGATGTGACACGGGGTCATTCCATTCGCTCAACACTTGTTGACCCACTCACGGTAGGGTCGGCTGGAAGTTCGGTCAACGGCTGTAGAGTGAATCGGTGTCCACTCCTCGCCAGTCCCGCGCCGACCGCCGCCGAGCGACCGAGGTACGCATCCTCGACAGCGCCCGGGAGCTGTTCGCTGAGAAGGGATTCGAGCGCACCACCATCCGCGCCGTGGCGGCCGCGGCGAGCGTCGATCCGGCTCTGGTCATGCAGTACTTCGGCTCGAAACGGGAGCTGTTCAGCCAAGCCGTGCAGGCGTTGCCCGCCCCGCTGACGGTCACTGATGCCGACGAGCTCGTCGATCAGTTGCTGGCCTCGCTCGGTCTCAAGCTCGGCGGTCTTCCCGAGGGCACGCTGGCGATGATGCGGTCGATGCTCACCGACCAGGCAGCAGCCGATCACGTCCGTGCCGCTCTCGGCCGGCAGATCGACAGCGTCGGTGCCGCCCTGCCCGCTTCCGAGGATCCCGAACTGCGCGCCGCACTGGTTGTCACCGCGTTGCTGGGCGTGACCATAGGCCACCAGCTCCTCGGCTTGGCCGCGCTTCGTGAGGCCCCTGCGGATCACATCGCTGCGTTGCTCCGCCCCGCCATCAAGGCCCTGGCAGGACCGCCAGGGTGAACCCAAGGCCCCGTCGCTCGGAATGTGAGCAGGCTGTACTCAGGCTCAGCAGCGGTAGTAGGGGTGGAACGGGCTCCACCGTGTTTCCGCGTCGGCTTCATCGGGCTTGCGCGGTGGCGGGATCGTTTCGCGAGGGAAGAACGCGTCGTAGATCCTCGGGCTTCGGTGGAAGGCGACGAACTTGTGGGTGGAGAAATGCTGCTCAACCCATTGGATCAGGGGGTCCTTGCGGTCCTTGGGGACGTAGCCGAGAAGGATGTTGCGGACGGTGATCTGCTCGACGAGCCAGGTGACGTGGCCCGTGGTGACAGCGCGGCGTTCCCACTCCCGGCCGGCGAGTAGTCCGGCGAGCGTCACGACTTGAGGGTGGAAGACCATCGTGAGCGTCAGGTCGGGAGAGGGAGATTTCCCGGTGCCGTCGGTGAGGATGCGGCGTGCAGTGTCGAGCAGATCGAACGGGTCAGCGGACTGCTGCAGCCAGGCGAAGTACATCTTTCGCGCATCCGGATAGGCGTTGCGAACCCAGCGGCGGCCGTGGCGGGCCACCAGATTTCGGTGGTGTCTTTGGGCTCGTAGCGTGTCGGGGAGCCTGCTGACGTCGACTTGCTCGTCGGCGTTGGCGATGCCGTTGCCGATCCAGAGGCGGTGGCGGAGACAGACGTTGCGGTCATGAGTGGTCCAGCAGGTCACGGTCATGGTGATGCCTGCGGCGTGGGTGCAACGGCGGCAGGCGGGACGCTGGATGGCGGTGTGCAGGGCTGAGCGCGGACGGCCGATGGCGCCGGGCTTGTCGATAGCGTCGGAGTCGGCATCGGTGTCGAGGAATTCGGGCAGGGCCAGTTCCAGGGCGCGTTGGCGGACTCCGGCCGCGGCGGCGAGAGGCTCAAGGAGCCTGTTGGCCGGGGTCTTCTTGGTGCGGCGGATCTCCAAGAGGGGCAGCAACTGGTCGGCCGGAAGGTGGTTGGCGGCGGCGAGCCTGTGGAGGAAGGAGTCCAGGGTCTCGTTGTGAAAGAGGGCGACGGTGCGCGGAAGCGGCTGTCTCGGTGGCACTACTCGTCGCGTTCCCGCAGATGGAGAAGGTCGGGGAGGGCTCTGAGGCGTTCACGATGGGCCGCGGCGCGGCAAATACGGGAACACCACACCGGGTGGCATCGACTTCCGCGCGAGGAGCTTGTCTTGTGCTGCAGATCCTGCCCGCAGTGTCCGCACTGCCCCCTGACCCACCGGGCTTCGTAGGAGGCTTGCCTGCAAGGTTCGGAACACCAGCGAAAAGGGCGGTTGCGTTCGACGACGCTGCCGCAGTGGGCGCAGGGCGCTCTGTGGACGGTGTGCCGGCGGGCGCCCCGAGGCGAGAGCGGGACGCGCTTCCGGCGGGCGAACAGGCGGCAGCGGTCGGAACACCATCGTGCGGGTCGGCCCTTGACCCTCCGCGAGCGCAAGGGCTGGAAACAGTTGCCGCATCGCGTGTCAATCAGTGCTCGTTGCAGGTCAGCAAGGGGGCGTCCCGTGACCGCGGCCACTTTCTCGACGAGGGGCGGGCCGACGGAGCCCACCGCGCAGAGGTGGGAGCGCAGATCAGCGGGCGGGAGATGGTTGGCGTGCGCCAGGCGCCGGATGTAGGAGTCGACGGTGTCGTCGTCGGCCGGGCGAACGTAGATCGGCAGGCGGGGAGGAGGGATATCGATCATCGCTGCCTGGTCGGCTTTCGAGCGGGACGAACGGATTCCGCGGCGTGATCCAGGGGGATGGCATCGAGGCCTTCCTTGGTGACGCGCTCGGTGCCGTTGAGGATCGCGTCGATCGCGGCGCCCCGGATGGCGTGGGACAGGGCTCCGATCATCCCGTCGGTGCGGTTGTGCAGGTAGCGGTCCAGTTTGACCAGGCTGCGCGGGGGATGGTCGTGCAGGATGAGAGTCTCTTCCATGGTCGCGATCAGCCCTTTCCATTCGTCGCCGTAGGGGAACGGGCCGGTGGGGACGAGGGTGAAGCGGCCCGCGATCTGAGCGCCTCGCGTGCCGACCAGCAGTTCACTGGTCTCCAAGTCGATCCCCGCATAGACGAAGGTGGCGGGGATGCGCTCGGAGAAGTACTTCAAGGTGTCGGAGACCTCGGCGCCAGCCTGGGTCCTCTGCGAGATGTTGTGGATCTCGTCGACGAGCACGAGACCGGTGCGGGTGTCGGTGCAGACCCCCACAACGGCCTCGATGATGTCGGTCATGTTCGACCGGGGGCGGACCGGAAGTCCCAGGAACCGGGCGAACTCCGCCGCGACCATGCGGGCGGTCGCAGCAGGCGGAACCGTGATGTAGAGAACCGGAATTCGCTCCGAGATCGTCGGGTGACGGGCCCGGTCGAGAAGTTCGTGAGCACGGCCGAGTTGGGCGATGGCGCTGGTCTTGCCGGTGCCTGGAAGGCCCGAGACCATCAGCCCGCGGCGGGCGCTGATCGCGTGCCGGTTCAGCAGGACCAGGCGACGGCCGCAGATCCGTGTCTTCTCCACGAACGACGTGGAGACCGTGAGCATCCGGGCGTGATGGTCGAGGCGGTCCTCGTCGTGAAGGTCCTGCTCGGTCGGTGACAACTGCTTCAACTGTCCTGGGGACAGTCGGCCCGGAGGCGGGGGCGGTCCGTCGACGAACCTCCGCCACCCGGCCAGAGTGGTCAGCTGTCGGTTCGCCTCGGCGTCGGCCTCCTGCACTGTCGTGGGTCCGGCCGCTGGGACGGAAAGGGTCATGGTCGCCTCCAGGGATTGGCGAGCGGGTCGAACAGACCCAGCGGGATGACATCGGCGAGCTCGGTCTCCGACTCCTCGTTGCATTCGGGGTCGTTGGCGGGCGGATCGGGGACCGGGCGGTCGGTCGAGGTGGCACGAGTACGAGCGGCGACGCGACGCTCGCGGCGTGAACGCTTGGCCGGAGGGACCTTCTCCGCAGCGGGACCCTCGTGGGCCCGCCGCAGTAGGGCCGCGGCCGCATCCGCGATCTGTTCCTCGGTGCCGCCGGGGACCTGGGCGCGAGCGTGATCCCAGGCCAGCTCACCGAAGGGGACTCCGACGCGGTGCAGGTGCTTCCAGAACACGGTGATCCACCGATCAGCGCGCATGTCGCGTACCCAGATCCGGGACACGTCGTAGGGGTCGTAGTGGACCTCCCACAGACCCTTCTTCGCCGTCACCCCCGAGCTCTGGCGGCGCAACGGGTTCAACTCAGGGCTGTCGTAGGTGCGGTGCTTGATACGGATCCCGTAGGCGTTGATCGCCTGCCAGCGCTCGGGCAGCAACTCGACGTAGTCCTCACCGCCGAGCGGCACTGGCACGTATCCGCAGGATTCAAGCAGCGTCGCGTACTTGTCGTTCGGCGAGAAGGCCCGCCCCGGTGCGTCCGGGTCGCGCAGCGAGTCGTGGGGCCTCGTTTGCCAGACGGCAATGATCCACTCGTCGAGAAGGTTCTGAAGTTCGGGCAGCGACCACAGCGGCCCGTCTTCCAGGCCGCGGCCCCGGCGGTCCGTCGTCGAGCCGGTGTATCCCGCGACGAATTGAGCGAACAACGTGGCCACGGAGCCCAGGGTCTTCTCGATCGTGCCCTTGTCGGTCGGCGTCGCCTTGTGCGCCGGCTGCAGGTTGATGCCCAGGTAACGGCAGGACGACCTGAACGCGTGCGAAATGAACACGCTTCCGTGGTCGCAGACGATCGTCTCCGGCACAATCACCGGGCGGGCAGCCGCGTGCTCCAGGCGCTCGTCGATGCTCAGCAGTCGCCGGTGCGGCAACGCTGACCGGGACATCCGCAGAGCTTCCGCCCAGCCCGGACGCATCGCCTCCGGGGTAACACTGCGAGCCAGCAACGCGGCGGCGTCCGCGGCCTTAATTGAGGGCCGCAGCACCGCCGCGGTGATCGACCTGGTGGCAATGTCGACCATGGCCGTCAGCTCGACCTTCTCGGCCACGCCGTCATCCAGCCGCACCAGCACATCCATCGGCGTGGAATCGATCTGCATGAGCTCCCCGGGCGCACTGGCCGGCACTTCGCCGAACGGCCCGGTCGGCCGTGCCGCGATCGAGCGGCGGGCGCGGGCCGACCCGATGGCGTGGGTGCCGGTGGCGAGTTTGTCGAACAACCGGTAGAGCGTGGCCCGTGACGGCAGCTCAACGTCAGCGGGCTCCTCCCGGCCGGACAGGATCTGCTTCGTCCGCCAGATGATGAAGCCGATCGTCCTCGACGATGCGTCGGCCGTCTCGGCGATCGCCCCTCGCATGGCGTCCACTACGGCCGGATCGACCTGGCGGAAGGCCTGCATCTGCTTGGCCGACCGGCCATCCGCCAGCCCGACCAGCCCAACCCCCAGATATCGCTGCCGCCGCTGCTTTAC
>NZ_JBEXSH010000190.1:0-11833 GCF_040613555.1 Streptomyces sp. NPDC006265 | reverse complement strand
GCACGAGGACGTAGGAGCCCCGGCAGTGCCAGCGCAGCCCGGGGTGCTCGTCCGCCGTCTCGGGGTGGCAGTCCAGTTCGCACGGCCACCACTCGTCCTCATCTTCGGGCGTACCGCGGGTGAGGGTGAAGAAGAGCAGGCGGCCGTCGTCGCTCTCGGCGACCGGCCCGACCTCGACACCGGCGGCGAGCAGCCGCTCCAACGCGTCGCGACCGGCGTCGAGGGGCACGTCGAGGACGTCGTGCACCATGCCGGTCGCGGTGATGAAGTTGGCCTGCGGCTGGTGGCGGGCCCAGCGCTCGATCTGGGCGTGGTCGGTGGTGGACTGCGTCTGCCAGGCGAAGGACACCGGGTGCCGGGCGGGGGTGGGACAGCCGACCCGGTCGCAGGAGCAGCGGTACCCGGCCGCCGGGTGGGCCGCGGGCGCGAGGGGCAGTCCCGCGTCGGCGGCGGCGAGCAGCAGGGCCTCACGGCCGCCGTCCCCGGCGGTCTCCTTCGGCCGGCGCCCGGCGCGCAGCCACTGGGTGAGTTTGCCCTGCAGGCCGCTCCGGCCGCCGAACTCCGCGCTCATCTATCCCCTCGCCTCGCCGTCGTGCGGAACAGCATGCCTCATCGTCCCATCTTCCCGCGCACCGGGGGGCCAGTGCCCACATCCGGGACACCGGGGACGCAACGTACACGGGGCGTTGGATGGGAGGAGAAACGGCGATCCCCGCTCTCGGCATGATCGGGTGTCATTGCCCGCTTTGACATGACATGGCGTCCTACCGTGGTCGCCATGGTCACAAGGATCGTGCTGACGGGTCTGGCCTCCGTGGCTTCCGTGGTCTCGCTGACCCTCACGGGACCCGGCGGTCGCGCCCCGGCCCCGCTGGAGTGGGGCGCGGGTCCGCTGACCGTGGCGGCCCTGCCGAGGATCACGTACGTCGCGCACCGCGGCGGCGCCCGTGAGGTCCCCGAGAACAGCATGGCGGGGCTGACGGCCGCCTACACGCGCGGGACGGCACAGGCGCTGGACTTCGACACGCGGCTGCTGCGCGACGGCACGCCCGTGGTCTTCCACGACGAGACCCTGAACCGCACCACCTACCTGGGCGGCGCGGTGGGCGGTCTGGACGCCCGGGAGTGGCAGGGCGTGCGGCTGCGCCCGAAGGACAGGCTCCCGGGGAGCTGGCGGTCGGAGCGGCCGCCGACGGTCGCCGAGGTGCTGGATCGTTTCGGCGGCCGGATCGTGCTGATGCTGGAGGCGAAGGACCCGCGGAGCCTGGACCGGCTGGCCGGGCTGATCCGGGCCCGCGGTCTGACCCGCTCGGTGTTCGTGAACTCCAACGACCCGGAGGTGGCCCGCCGCGTCCACCGCCTCGGGCTGCTTTCACAGTTGTGGCGCTCGGCGGAGCAGCTGCGCACGGACCGCCCGGAGCGCTGGCGGTCGTTCGTGGACCTGCTGGACGTGGACCACCGGGCGCGCGACGCGGACCTGGTGCGGGCGGTGAACTCGGGGATCGCGCGGGTGTGGGCGCACACCGTGCTGACGGACGCGCAGCGGGACCGGGTGCTGGCGCTGGGCTGCGGCGGCGTGATCACGGACGCGCCGGGGCGCCTGGCCCGGGCCGCTCAGCGCGGGGCGAGTCCGTGAAGGGCGTAGTCGACGAGGGTGTCGGTGTACTCGTGGGAGATCGGGCCGGTGTGCTGGAGCCAGCGCTGGGCGAGCGGGGAGATGAAGAGCTCCAGGGCGATGCGCGGGTCGATCTCGGGCCGTACCTGGCCGGCGTCCTGCGCGGCGCGCAGCCGGCCGGTGTAGAGGTCGAGTGAGGGCTGCATCAGCTTGGCGACGAGCTCGCGTCCGAGCTTCTCGTTGACGACGCCCTCGGCGGCCAGCGCGCGGGACGGCACGTCGAACCTGGGGTCGTTCATCTGGTCGACGGTGGCGCGCAGGACGCCTTTGACGTCGGCGGCGAGGTCGCCGGTGTCGGGGAAGGTGTACGGCGCCGGCCCGGACTCCTCCATGGACTGCCCGGCCAGGTCGAGGAACGCCTCCATCAGGACGTCCGCCTTGGACGACCACCAGCGGTAGATCGTCTGCTTGCCGACACCGGCGCGGGCGGCGATGCCCTCGATGGTGGTCTTCGGGTAGCCCACCTCGACGACGAGCGCGAGGGCGGCGTCGTAGATGGCGCGGCGGGACTTCTCGCTGCGCCGGGTGGAGTCGGGGGCGGGCTTGCCGGGGGCGGGCTGGGTGGACTTCTGGACGGCCATGGTCTGAATTTATCAGGTTGACAAGACGGAGCGTCTCGCGGACAGTGGAGCGATGCGCACGAGACGAACCGTCTCGTCGCGATAAGCGGTGCCGAGTGACCACGGAAGGAGCCCGAGATGGCCCGAGGCGGAGCCGGAAACATGCTGGGTGTCGGCGGATCGCGCAAGAACCTCGGCCGCAGGGAGCTGCGCGGCGGCGGCCGGCGCGGCCGGATCGGCGGCGGCCTCGACCCGCAGGCCCAGAAGCGCGAACTGCTGCGCAAGCTCCAGGAGAGCCGGCAGCGGCAGGAGGTACGGGAGGAGGGCACGGCCGGCGAGGCGTCGTGAGCCTCCCCCGCGCGAGGGAGAGCGGACCCCCCGCGCGGGCGGACCACCCCGGCGCTCCGGCGGATGTACTGAGACGGTCGCGGCCCGCGACCGGCGGACACCCGCCCCATGGACACCCGGGAGGACTCGGCTCATGAGCGCTTGGACCAGACGACGGCTGCTCACCTCGGCGGCCACGGCCCTCCCGGCGGCGGGACCGGCCGTCACGACGGCGCCACCCGCACGGGCCACGGCCGCAACGGCCCGTCCCGGCGACGCCGATGTGGCAGACGCCCTGCGAGCCCTGCCCGCAGTGCGCCTGATCGAGGAGCGGCAGGACGCCGAACCGGGGTACCGGCACTTCGTCCTGGGTCTGCGCCAGCCGGTCGACCACACGAACCCCGCCGCAGGCACCTTCGAGCAGCGCCTCACCCTGCTCCACGCCGCAGCCGACCGCCCCACCGTGCTGTTCAGCACGGGCTACCAAGCGGTCCTCACGCCACGGCGAAGCGAACCGGCGGTCCTGCTCGGCGCCAACCAACTCCAGGTCGAACACCGCTACTTCGGCACCTCACGCCCCGTGGGCCCCGGCTACACGCACCTCACCGTCCGCCAGGCGGCCGACGACCACCACCGCGTCGTGCGGCTCTTCCGCCGGCTGTACCCCGGCGGGTGGATCTCCACCGGCGGCAGCAAGGGCGGCATGGCGAGCGTCTACCACCGCCGGTTCCACCCGCATGACGTGGCCGGCACGGTGGTCTACTCGGCCCCGAACAACGTCGACGACCGCGACGACTCCGCGTATCTCCGCTTCCTGGAGACGGTCGGCACCCCCGCCGCCCGGGAGGCCCTGAAGGCTGTCCAGCGGGCGATCCTGCTGCGCCGTGCCGACCTGGTCGCCCACTACGAGGCCTGGGCGGCCGCCACCGGCGACACCTTCCGGCTCGTGGGCAGCGCCGACAAGGCCCTCGAAATCGCCGTCCTGCGCGCGCCGTTCATGTTCTGGCAGCGCGGCACACCGGCCGACGTCGCCGCGATCCCCGCCCCGGGGGCCACGCCCGACGAGCTGTACACCTGGCTGGACGACACGGCGGGTCTGGCCCTGTACGCCGACACGACCGCCCGGAACTACATCCCATACTGGTACCAGATCGGCACCCAGCTGGGGTACGTCAGCGTCCCCACCGCCCACCTCGCCGACCTGCTCCGTCACCCCGGCGTTGCCGAGCCGCGCAGCTTCGTCCCCCGGGACGTCCCCCTGCGCTTCGACCGGGCCGCCATGCCCGACATCGACCGCTGGGTCCGGCGGCGCGGCAGCAGGCTGCTGTTCGTCAACGGCACGCAGGACCCCGCCGTCGCCGAGCACTTCCGCCCCGGGGGACCGGACTCACGGGTGCTGTGGGTGCGGGGCGGCAATCACGGGGCCGATCTCGCGGACCTGTCCCCCGCCGACCGGACGGCGGCGGAGGACACGCTGGTCCGCTGGGCGGGTCAGGAGTACTTCACGCACACGTTGGGCACGTAGCCCACGGTGCCGCGGTAGTTGACCTTGCGCCAGTAGTGGTAGCTGTCGATCCCGCAGGTGTTCTTGTACGAACCGCCGTCGACGCCCTTGATGTCGCAGCCCTTGGTGCCCTTGTACCAAAGGCGCAGGCTGGTGGACTTGGTGCTGGCCGACTTGCGGACGTGAACGGTCGACAGAGCCGTGAGGCTCTTGCAGCTCGCCGTCGCCGCGACGGTGGCTATGTCGTCGTTCCCGACCGTCGCCGTGCCGGAGGCGCTCGGCACGAACCCGGCCAGGGCCAGGGCCGCCGCCGCCAGCGGAGCGATCAGCAGTTTCTTCACAATGTCCTCCCGTTTCAGTGGTACGCGTCGCACACGCCCGAGGGCGCGAGTTGATCTTATGCGTATCTGACAGAAGCTCAGGAGGGCGGCCAGGCGTCTCCCCAGTCGGCGTCCCGGGCGGCCTTGTACAGGTCGCCGTGGCGCTTGGTGACGGTGGCACGGCGCAGGGATGGTTCGCTCTCGCACAGGTCGAGGAGGACCTGGCCCTTGCGGATCTGGGGGCGCCGGACGACCCGGGAGGGTGCCGGCTCGACGGGGAAGCGGGCGGCGGCGACGTAGGCGAACTTCTCGTCCTCGTAGGCGAGGGAGCCGCCCTTGACCTGGCGGTGCAGGGAGGAGCGGCTGACCCGGGCCGAGAAGTGGCACCAGTCCGTGCCGGGGACGATGGGGCAGGCGGCGCTGTGCGGGCAGGGCGCGGCGATCCGGAAGCCGGCGGTGATCAGCCGGTCGCGGGCCTC
The DNA here is from genome assembly GCF_040613555.1 of Streptomyces sp. NPDC006265. Taxonomy (NCBI): domain Bacteria; kingdom Bacillati; phylum Actinomycetota; class Actinomycetes; order Kitasatosporales; family Streptomycetaceae; genus Streptomyces; species Streptomyces sp. NPDC006265. The sequence goes on along the minus strand of NZ_JBEXSH010000190.1, from coordinate 6,968 downwards.
GATGAGCCGGGCGTAGCCGTCGGGGGTGCCGGGTTCGACGACCACGACGGCCCGGGCGGCGGCCGCGGCGGCGTCGACGAGGGCGGTGCGGTCGGCGGCGGTCAGCTCGTTGAGGACGTAGGAGACGGTGACGAGATCCGTGCTCTCGAGGGTGAGCGCCGTCCCGATCCGGGAGCGGTGCCAGCGGACGTCACCCAGGTCCGGGTTGGCCGCGGCGATCTCGCGCCCCAGGGCGAGCGCGGGCTCGGCCCAGTCGAGGACGGTGACGGGCCGCTGCCCGCCCCAGACCGCGCTCACGGCCCAGGCCGCGGCGCCCGTGCCCCCGCCGAGGTCGGTGTGCCCGCCGGGCACCCAGTCGGGTGCGGCGTCCGCGAACGCCTCCAGCGCGGAGCGCACGGCCTCGAAGGTCGCGGGCATCCGATAGGCGGCGTAGGCGGCGACGTCGGCCCGGTCCCGGAGGATGGGAGCGTCGGTCGGGGTGGCCCCCCGGTAGCTGGCGATCAGCCGCTCGACCGCCTGCGAGGCCTGCCGGGGCGGCAGCCCGTCGAGCAGACCGGCGAGGGCGGCGCGGAGGTTTTCGGCCGGGGGTGCGGGGGCGTTCACCCGGCGATTCTACGAGGCGCGCCGGAACGGCGGGACGGCGCTCGCCCGGACCTCCCCGGCCCGCCTCCCGCCGGGAATCGTGGGGCCGGCCCACCCCTCGGCGGAGCCGCGGGGGCAGCTCACCTCGCGCCGAAGCCCGGCAGAGGCTCACCTCGCCCCAGGGGGGCAGCCCTCGGCAGAGGAGGCTCACCCAACCCGGGAGGGGCGACGCCGGCAGAGGGCTCCTCCCACCCGGGAGGGGCGACGCCGGCAGAGGCTCATCCCACCCGGGAGGGACGCCCCAGGCCTGCGCGAGTAGTTCGATCAGCACCAGGCCGCGGCCGGAGGACGCCGACTCCCCGGGGCTGCGCCGGTGCGGCAGGTCGTCGCCGGCGCCGCCCGCGGCAGTAGCTGGGCTTCGCCCCAGCCGGAGCCCCGGCACAAGTCCACACCCGCCCGCAGCGCCCGGACACCTCGGGCTCGCCTCTCGCCGGAGCCCCCGCGGCGGTGGCTCACCCCAGGCGGGAGCCCACCTGTGCCGCGCCAACGCCCCGGCACGATCTCACCGCACCGCCCGGACAGACACCTCGAAAGCCCGCGGAAGCGTCACCGCACCGCCCGCGCCACCCGCGACGCCGCTGCCGCTCTCGGCGCGCTGTCGGGGCGGCGGCGGCGCGGATGGACCGCGTTGGTGAGCAGGACGAGAAACGTGTCCGTGGCCGGGTCGAGGACGAGGGACGTGCCCGTGAACCCGGTGTGGCCCGCCGCGCCGCGGCCCGCCAGGTCGCCCATGAACCACGGCTGGTCGAGGGAGAAGCCCAGGCCCGGCGGGGTGAAGAGGAGCTCGACGAAGTCGGGGCCGAGGATGCGGGCGGGCCCGTGGGAGCCGCCGGCGAGGAGGGTGCGGCAGAACACCGCGAGGTCCCGGCCGGTGGAGAACAGACCCGCGTGGCCGGCCACGCCCCCGAGCGCCCAGGCGTTCTCGTCGTGGACCTCGCCCCGCAGCATCCCCCGGTCCACCTTCGCCCAGGGCCGGCGCTGGTCCTCCGTCGCCGCCGCGCCCGGGCACGGTCCGAAGTCCGTCGCCGTCATGCCCAGCGGCCGGGTGATGCCGTCGTGGACGAGGACGTCGAGCGTGCGCCCGGTGACCCGCTCCAGGACGTACTGGAGGAGCAGCATGTTCAGGTCGGAGTAGCAGTACGTGCCCGGCACCCCGACCGGCGGGTCCGCCTGGAGCGCCGCCAGCCGCGCCGCGTCGTCGGCACAGTCGTACAGCGGAAGTTCGGGCCGCAGCCCGGAGGTGTGCGTGAGCAGCTGCCGTACGGTGATGCCGTGCCGGGCGGCGGCCGTGAAGTCGGGCAGGTACGCCCCGACCTTCGCGTCGATGCCGAGCGTGCCGCGCTCGATCTGCTGCACGGCGGCCACGGACGTGAACAGTTTCGTGAGGGACGCCAGGTCGAAGGGCGTGCCGACGGTCATCGGGACCCGGTCCTCGGGGGGCAGCTCCACCCCGGCGTCGGCGTCGGGGTCGTAGGCCGCGTAGCGCACGGCCCAGCCCGCCGCCTCCTCGACGGCGATCACCGGGCCGCGTCCGACGACCAGGACGGCGCCGGGCGCCCAGGGGCGCCGCCCGGTGGTGAGGACGTGGACCTCCCGGACGAGGTGACGCAGCTCCGCGGGGTCGAGTCCGGCCCGCTCCGGCGTGCCGTCGCGCAGTCTGGGTGCGCTCAGCTGACTGCTCCCTCCACGCTCGCGCGGCCGCTCTCCTTCTTCCAGGGTCGGCACATTCCCATGAAGCAGGCCAGTGCCACCAGTGCGGCGGCCAGTTGGACGACGGCCATCGGGAGGGCGGTGTCCTCCCCGGCGACGCCGACGAGCGGGGAGGCGATCGCGCCGATGAGGAACGAGGTGGTGCCGAGCAGGGCCGATGCGGAGCCCGCCGCGTGCTTGGTGCGCATGAGGGCGAGGGCCTGGGTGTTGGGCAGGGTGATGCCCATCGCGGACATCAGCGCGAACAGCGCGGCGGCGACGGGCACCAGACCGACCTCGCCGAAGACGCCGAGGGACATCAGCAGCAGGGCGGTCGCGGCGGTGATGACGATCGCCAGGCCGATGCCCAGGACCCGGTCAAGGCTGACCCGGCCGACGAGGATCTTGCCGTTGATCTGGCCGACCAGGACGAGCCCGACGGAGTTGACGCCGAACAGCAGGCTGAACGTCTGCGGGGAGGCGCCGTAGATCTCCTGGATGACGAAGGGGGAGGCCGAGATGTAGGCGAAGAGAGCGGCGAAGGCGAAGCCGCCGGTGAGCGTGTAGCCGGTGAAGGACCGGTCGGCGAGCAGGGTGCGCATCGAGCGCAGGGCCTCGCCGACGCCGCCGCTGTGCCGCTCGGCGGGCGCCAGGGTCTCGGGCAGCCGTGTCCAGACCAGGACTCCGATCAGCACGCCGACGACGGTGAGGACGGCGAACACGCCCCGCCAGTCCGTGACGCGCAGGATCTGCCCGCCGATCAGCGGCGCCACGATCGGGGCGACCCCGGAGATCAGCATGAGGGTGGAGAAGAAGCGGGCCATGGCCATGCCGTCGTAGAGGTCGCGGACGACGGCCCGGGCGATGACGATGGCGGCGGCGCCCGCGAGGCCCTGGGCCAGCCGGCAGGCCACCAGCAGCTCGACCGTGGGCGCGAGCGCGCACAGGACGGTGGCGACGACGAAGACGGCGAGCCCGGCCAGCAGCGGGCGGCGGCGCCCCCACCGGTCGCTCATCGGCCCGACCACGAGCTGTCCGAGCGCCATGCCGGCCAGGCAGGCGGTGAGCGTGAGCTGGACCGTCGCCGCCGGCGCGTGCAGGGAGCGGGTGACCTCCGGCAGGGACGGGAGGTACATGTCCATCGCCAGCGGGGGCACGGCGGTCAGGCTTCCGAGGAGGAAGGTGACCAGGAGCCCGGTGCGGCGCTGCGGTGTGCGGTCGGGCCGCTCCGTCCCGGCTGCGGCCTCCTGCGCGGTGTTCGATATGGACGCCCCACCCTCGGGCATGAGTCCCTCCCTCTGAAAGTCGATCGCCACCTATGCTCTCAGCTCGTACGGAATGCTCGTACGACTGCTCGTACGGACGGCTCGTACGGAATGCTCGTACGGAATGCTCAGGGTCACGAGGTGGAGGCGGGGCGCGATGACGGCGGACACGGTGCGGTGGGGGATCCTGGCGACCGGCGGGATAGCGGGCGCGTTCACCGCGGACCTGATCGACCTGCCGGACGCGGAGGTCGTGGCGGTGGCGTCGCGGTCGGAGGCGTCGGCGAAGACGTTCGCGGAGCGGTTCGGGATCCCCCGGGCCTACGGCGACTGGAACGCGCTCGCGCAGGACGAGGACATCGATGTCGTCTACGTCGCCACCCCGCACACGGCACACCGGGCCGCCGCCGGGCTGTGTCTCACGGCCGGGCGGCACGTGCTGTGCGAGAAGCCCTTCACGCTGAACGTGCGCGAGGCGGAGGAACTCGTCGCGCTGGCGCGGGAGCACGGGCGCTTCCTGATGGAGGCGATGTGGATGTACTGCAACCCGCTGGTCCGGCGCCTGAAGGCGCTGGTCGAGGACGGGGCGATCGGCGAGGTCCGCAGCGTCCAGGCCGACTTCGGGCTGGCCGGCCCCTTTCCGCCCTCGCACCGGCTGCGCAACCCGGAGCTGGGCGGCGGCGCGCTGCTCGACCTCGGCGTGTATCCGGTGTCGTTCGCACAGCTGCTGCTCGGGGAGCCGTCGGACGTCGCGGCGCGGGCGGTGCTCTCCGAGGAGGGCGTCGACCTCCAGACGGCGGCGGTGCTGTCCTTCGACAGCGGGGCGCTCGGCTCGGTGCACTGCTCCATCGTGGGCGGTACGGCGACCGCCGCCTCGGTGACCGGATCCCGGGGCCGGATCGACATCCCGCACGGGTTCTTCTTCCCGGACCGTTTCGTCCTGCACCGGGACGGCCGCGACGCCGAGGAGTTCACGGCGGACCCGGCGGACGGGCCCCGCAACAGCATGCGCCACGAGGCGCTGGAGGTGATGCGGGCCGTGCGCGCGGGTGAGACCGAGTCGCCGCTGGTGCCGCTCGACGGCACGCTCGCCGTGATGCGGACGCTCGACGCGATCCGCGACCGTGTCGGCGTCCGCTACCCGGGCGAGACCCCGGACGAGGACCTCACGGCTGAGCTCACGCCCGCCTGAGCCCTGTTCCCGCAGGGCGCATGGACGTGCCTCCCGTACGCTGCGGGCCCATGAATGCCAAGGAAAATGCGATCGCGGTGGTGACCGGGGCGGGCTCCGGCATCGGCCGGGCGGTCGCCGTGGAACTGCTGCGAACGGGCTGGTCGGTGGCGCTCGCGGGCCGGCGCGTCGAGACGCTGGAGGAGACGGCGGCCCTGGCTTCCGAGGGCACGGACGAGGGCACACACGCCGGGGCGGCTCTCGCCGTACGGACGGACGTCTCACGCCCCGAGGACGTGAGCGCCCTCTTCGCCGCGACCGTCGAGCGCTTCGGCCGGGTGGACCTGCTGTTCAACAACGCGGGCACGTTCGGCCCCGGCGGGGTACCGGTCGAGGAACTGCCCTACGAGGCCTGGCGGCACGTGGTGGACACCAACCTCAACGGGGCGTTCCTGTGCGCGCAGGCGGCGTACCGGCAGATGAAGCAGCAGGACCCGCAGGGCGGCCGGATCATCAACAACGGCTCGATCTCCGCGCACACACCCCGCCCGCTGTCGGTGGCCTACACGGCGACCAAGCACGCCCTGACCGGCCTGACGAAGTCCCTGTCCCTGGACGGGCGGCCGTACGGGATCGCGGTGGGGCAGATCGACATCGGCAACGCGGCCACCGACATGACGTCCCGTATGCAGACGGGAGCCCTGCAGGCAAACGGGGAAGTCGCCCCGGAACCGGTCATGGACGTCGCGGACGTGGCCCGCACGGTGCGGCACATGGCGGAGTTGCCGCTGGAGGCGAACGTGCAGTTCGCGACCGTACTGGCGACGGCGATGCCGTACGTGGGACGCGGCTGAGCGCGCGGCGACATTCGTCAACTCGTCAACCTGCACAATCGGAATGCGAACGTCCGCCCTATTGCGGCCGATAGGGCGCCTATGCTCAAATCTCCTACACCAAAGCTTCACACTTGGAGCACAGAGCTCCTGTCAGCCACATCCAGGGGGGAGGCGGCAGTCGTTCCACGGCACCGGGTGGGGGTGGATTCCGCGAGGGACCGCGGAGTACGCACCGGTGCGCGTGGAACGCCTGCCGCCCACATCAGGGACCGGACGGGGATCACCGCCCGAGCAGCCGGTCGACCTCGATGAGCTGCGCGCCGGACAGGGCTCCCTTCTGCAACGCCCCCGCGTTCTCCTCCGCCTGGGCGACCGAACGAAAGCCCGGGATGGGAACCGTGCGCGGGCTGCGTGCCCACAGCCAGGCCAGGGCGCCCTGGGCAACGTGCGACCCCCGCTGGTGAGGATCCCTCTGAGGGCGTCGACGCGTGCGAGCCACTCCGGGTCGGCGCCGGAGTCACCGAATCCCTGCAGCCAGGCCGGGGGTCTGCTGCGGATGTCCCCCGCTTCAAGCGCCTGCCCGTCGCGGCGCTTCCCGGTGAGCAGCCCCATGGCGAGCGGGCTGCGGTTGATGCTGGCGAGGCCGGCCTCCACACACAGCCGGAGCATCGCGGGCGCGTCCTGGAGGACGTTGAGAGCGTGCTGGACGGCGGCGCAGTGCGGGCCTTCGGCGAACACGGAGGCGCGGTCGGGGTCGTCGGTGCTCCACGCGTAGGCCCGTATCAGCCCCTCGCGGACCAGTTCCTCGCACGCCTCCCGGAGGCGGGCGGCCCGCTCGGGAACGGCATCGGACAGATGAAACTGGTAGAGGTCGACGTAGTCGGTGCCGAGCCGGCGCAGGGAGGCGGTCAGGGCGCGGCGCAGATAGGCCGGGGAGTCGTCGCTCCCGGTGAGGGCGCGGGCGTCCTCGTCGAAGACGTTGCCCCACTTGGTGGCGACGACGGCATCGGCCCTGCGCTTGCCGAGGGCCCGGCCCGGCACACGTTCGCTGTGCCCGGCGCCGTAGGTGTCGGCGGTGTCGAAGAAGGTGACACCCAGGTCGAGGGCGCGCCGCACGGCCCGTACCGACTCCTCGTCGTCGACCTTGCCCCAGCCGAGCGGCTGCCCTCCGCGGCCTGCCATTCACCGCCGATCGCCCAGCAGCCGAAGCCGAGTGCGCTCACCTCGATGCCGCTGCGACCCAGCGGCCTTGTGGTCTCCATGCCGGGAGAGGCTAGTCCCATCCTCCGCACATGACCGGTTCGGGTGATCTGATGATGTGACCGGTACCTGGACGGGTGTGACTCGTTGAGTGGACGTGCCGAT
>NZ_JBEXSH010000189.1:0-11834 GCF_040613555.1 Streptomyces sp. NPDC006265 | reverse complement strand
AGTTTCATTGGGGGGGGTGGGGGGGGGGGGGGGCGCGCGCGCGCCCCCCCCCCCGCCCCCTTTGCTCTGTCACGGCCGGGCGTCGCCCCAGGCGCGCAGACGGCGCTGGCTGTCGCAGTCGGGCCAGCCGCTGTCGTGCGGGAAGCGGCCTCCGGTGGCGCGCAGGTCGGTGAGGACCTGCAGTAAGTCCCGCTCGCCGTCCAGGACGGTGTCGACGTATCCGTTTCCGCAGGTGCAGGGCGCGATGAGGGTGAGGACGTCCTGCTCCTGGTCGCCGTCGACGGTGTGGTGCAGCCACAGGCCGCCGTCCAGGTAGGCGACGGCGCACGGCTCCAGGACGGCCCCCGCGTGGGCGGGCCGGCCGGACCAGTCGTCGTCGTCCAGGGCCTTGCCGAGAGTGTCGGGGTAGGCGTTCCAGACGTGGTCCAGGGCGGCCGTCTCCGCGTTGTCGCGCTGTTCGTCCTCGCCCTGCACGCCGATCTCCAGGGCGATGTCGAAGAGGAGGGCGAGCGGCGAGTCCGCGCCGACGGCGACGGTGGGCGGGGTGAGGGTCTCGGTCATGTGCAGCTCCTTCAGGGGAGAGCGGGCCGGGCTGTCCGGTCCTCCGCGCTGTCCCGGCCAAGCCGTGTCGCAGGCCGGGCCGGGACAGCACGGGGAGCCGTCAGAAAGGCGGTTCGTCGGGGAACGGCGGGCGCGGCAGCAGCCGGAGGCGCCACGACGGGCGGTCCCAGCACCAGCACAGCTCCCCGCCCGGATACGGGCCTGGCGACCACCAGCCGCCCTCGCCCCGGCAGTCGGGACAGCCCTTCCGGGGCTTCGGGGACACCTGGACGGCGTGCCGGGAGACGGTCAGCTCCCAGGAGCCGGCCTCGAGCGCGACGGCGGCCGCCGCAGCTGCGACCGGGGCGGCGGCCAGCAGCAGGGCGGTTCGGGTGCGCACCGTGTCAGGCCCGGTCGAAGGGCTGGACGGTGAAGCGGGTGCCCTGGCCGGAGCTGGTGGGTGTCGCGGTGATGAAGCCGGGGTCGGCTTGCGCGAGACCGGCCAGCAGCGCCTTGATCCAGTCGGTGGGGCGCTGGAGGTCGACCCGCAGGGCGTTGAAGTCGCAGATGTGCACCGGGTGCGGGGCCGTGCCGTAGCGGTGGGGCCACAGCTGGGTGCGGATCAGTTCGGCGGCCGCGGTGTCGTCGGGCCGGGCGGGCACGCCGCGCGGCATCGACCGGCATCCGGCCGCGTGCGCGTTGGCGGCCTTGGCGGCGTCCGTCTCGGACATCGGATTGTGCGCGACGTTCGTCGCGGCGCGGTAGGTGCAGCCCAGGCACGCGACGGCGTACTTGGCGGTGCCCCGGTCGGCGTCGGCGGTGTAGACGAGGACGGTCGCGCCCTCCAGTGCCCGGTAGCGCTGGGAGACGAGCGTGCCCTCCGGCGTCCAGGTCTCGGGTGCGAAGGCGGGGGCGGGGCGGGTGAACAGAGCCACGGTGACTCTCCTTCGAGGGGTTCGTTGATCAGGCGGCGAGCCGGTGGATGACCGGGGCCGTGGACGTGACGTAGGTGTCGGGGCTGGGCTCGTAGCCCCGGGCGCAGGGGTCGCAGCGGCCCAGGGTGCGCAGCGGGAGGCAGAACCAGTACCGGCGGCTGCATTCCGGGCAGGTGGATCTGGCGGCCATCGCCCGGTCCAGGGCCCATTCCTGAGCGAGCGTCGGAATGCGCTTGGGCTTCGCCAGGTCGACGCGGAGCAGGAAGCCGCGGGTGGGGTGAATGCACGACCACTGCGGCCGGTAGGAGCACCACTTGCAGCGCAGAATCGCGACCGGGCCGTCGTTGCCTCCTGGACTGAGGCCCATGTCCCTCAACTGGCGTCTGGTGACCAAGCCCTGAGGTACAGCGCCACGGTCAAACTCCGGCAGGAGTGCGTCGCTGCGCGGCACCCGCTTCACCTCGCGGGGAGGCCGCTTCTTCCGGGGGCGCGTCATTACCTGTTCCAGGCGCCGGGCAGCCGGTCGGGGCGGTGCGGGTAGCGGGGGCCGGGACGCTGCGGGCGGGGCCGGCCGATCCGGCGGCGCGGGCGGGGGATGAGCACGAGTGATCTCCTCCAGTCGTCGGGCGGACAGCGCTGCGCCCCGCCGACGTCGTGCTGGTGTCGGCGGGGCGCAGCGGGTGGTGCGTTCGGCCGGGCGGCCTGTCCGGTCCTCGCCGGCCCCGAAGGCGGGGGGCGAGGGCCAGGCAGAGCGTCAGGTCAGCGGAAGGTACGGACTGGAACGGCGCGCCTCCCGTGTGGGAAGCGCGCCGTTGTGGGACAGCGGTCAGGCGGCCTCTTCGCCGGTTGCCTCCGGCCGGGGGCCCAGGGCCACCTTCGAGGTCTTGCCTTCCTTGATCCGGTGGATCTTTCCTGCCTTTTCCAGCTTGTTCAGCACGTTCGCGAAGGTCGACTCCGCGACCCCGCAGGCGGTCTGCAGTTTGCCCCGCTCCACGTAGTCGATGTCCTCGGGGTCGATGTCGTCGCCCTCGTCGACCATGTCCACGTACATGGGGTCGGACTCGTCACGGAGGGCGGCCAGGACCTTCTCCTCCGAGGTGAGCTCCTTGGCCTTCGGGAGGTCGACACCGGCGAACGACATCCCGGCCTCGCCGGTCCCGCCTTCGCCGTCCTTCTCCTCGAAGCCGGGGATAGGAGTCATGGCCAGCTCCTCCATGCGCGCCTGGTCGCCCCACCAGGGCACGTCGACCGGGGCCATGATGTTCTCCGGCCGGATGTGCTCGGTGGCGTCCTCGAGGGTGTCGATGCGCATCATGCCCGCGCGCCCGCCCGGTGCCGCGACGTAGCCCAGGCCGAAGGTTCTGCGCGGGTCCGACTCCGCCATGGTCGGGTCGTAGACCAGCGCGTCGTCCTCCTCCACCCATACCGGCGGGATCAGCGAGGGGTCCAGCCCGTCGAAGCCGGGGGGAAGGTCGCCCAGGTTCACCTGGTCGCTGTCGGTGCGCAGGATGATCCAGGTCCCGCCGGCGATGAGGTTGGCGCGGATGGCCTGCTCGCCGCCCAGCTGGTCCAGGTTGACGGTCTGGTTGATCAGGACCCAGGGCATGCCCATGCTGCGGGTCAGGGAGGCACCATCCTTGACGATCTTGATGGCTTCTTTGCGGTTCTCTGCTCCCGGGGCCAGCATCTGGGCGGCCTCGTCCAGGATTGTGGCGCAGTACGGCCGCATCGCGGACGGCTCGAAGTTCTTCAGGTCCAGGCGGGCGGCCTCGTCGATCCGGTGCTGGAGGACCCACCAGGACAGCCGCATGGCGCCCAGGGCGCCGTACTTTGTCAGGCCGCTGTAGGCGGCCATCTTCGGGATCGCGGGGTTGCTGGCGCCCTTGGGGTCGCCGTAGATCTGGGCCATCTTGTTGGCGTGGTAGGCCAGGCTGATCATCTGTCCCGTGCCTCCCTTGCCGGAGCCGGTGGTACCGGCGATCACGACGTGGAGGGCGCCCAGCTTCGGGTCGAACAGCTGGAGTTTCGCGGGGAAGCCGGAGACGATCTTCCCGATGTTGACCCAGCCGCCCGGGGTAGCCTTCAGGGAGTCCAGGCCCTGGAATTCGTGCCCGGCCTCCAGCGGGTTGTGGTCCATGATGCGGATGATCGCGCGCCTGGGGTCGCGCCGTCCCGGCTCGTAGGAGACGAGGTCGATGGAGCGGCGCAGCGCTCCGGCCAGCTCCCCGAGGTTGACGACGCGGGGGAGTGCGTCCAGGTCGTCGTCGGCCACGACGCGCGCCACCTGGCCGCCGGTGTTCACGTCCTCGCCGACCTCTTCCAGGTGGGTCTTGGGCAGGACCCGCGCCTGGACGCGCTTCCAGGCGCCCTGGAGGGTGGAGGGGTCCAGCTCCGGGCGCTGGGTGTACCAGACGGTGATGAACGCCTCCCCGGAGTGCGCGCCGTACTTCAGGGTGATGTCGTCGACGGAGCGGCCGAAGAGGCTGCTCACGGCCTCCTTCGACACGTTCACGGCGTCGCCCAGGGCGGCGGTGATCCGTCCCTCCCAGCGGTCCGCGTAGATCACGACGTCGGAGAGGACCTGGTTGCGGTGGCGACCGTTCTTCGGGTCGCTGATCACGCGCCCCCAGGCAGCGATCATCTTGTCGGCCAGGGACACCGGGCCCGGGGCACCGGTGTTGGCGGGGGCGGCCTGCCCGGTCGGCTGCGCCTGCTCCACCTCGATCTTCTGCCTGCCGAAGACGCGGCGCAGGCGCCAGCCGGTGAAGACGACCGCGGCCCACCAGCCCAGCGACAGGATCCCGGGCACGGTGGTCGGCTCGAAGACACCGGCCATCAGCGCTTCGGACGCCTCGGCTCCGCCCAGCTGGCCTAGGGCCAGGCCCATGCCGGTGGTGATCGTGGAGATCCCCATGGTGTCGCGGTGCGCCCGCGCGATGTCGATCCCGGGGAGCTGGTTCGCCCAGCGGCCCAGGCGGTTCATGTAGTTGGCGCCGGCGAACGTCGCACCGGCCAGGAAGCCGGCCCCGACGTAGGCCGCCGCGTTCGGGTCCAGGTAGGGGGCCAGGATGCCCACCCCGACGGGGAGGGCGATCTGGAGCGCCGCGGCGGCGCGCTCCGCAGGCTCCGCGTTCGGCACGGTCTTGGTGATGGTGGACATCGGGGGCTACTCCTGTCTGGGTACGGGTCCGCAAGGGCGCGGCCGGCCCGAAGGGATGCGATCCCCGGGCCGGCCGCGCCGATGGTGGGTGGTGCTGGGTGCTGCTATTCCTGCTCGAACCAGTCGCGCGAGACCTTCTCCAGGTCCGTCACGTCGGAGCGGTCGAAGGCTTCCTGGAACCCGGCGTGGGTGGTGCGGGCCTGGTCGCCTGCCGCCTTCGCGGCCTTCGCGGTGTCGGACGTCTTCGACGCGTAGGTGATCGCGCCGTCCGACACGCCGCGGATGATTTTCGACAGCTCCTGGCACTCCGCCAGGGAGTCGCGGTCCACGCTCTTGGCGCCCAGCGCGTCCGCGTCGGAGGCGGTGTCGTCGGCCAGTTCCTTGATGTTTTCCGCGGCCTTCTTGACGCCCTCCGCGTTGCGGGCCAGGGCCTTTTCCTTGTCCTGGGTCTTCTTGACGAGGACCTTGTACGTCAGTTCCGCCATGATCTTCTGTCCCTCCTGGTGCTACGCGGCGGGCGCGTAGGAGCCCTTGTCGTTGTAGAAGCGGAGTTCGGCCGGCTTCGTCTCGTCGCTGTCGACCACGGCCTTGTACAGCGGCGCGTACCGGGTCCCGATGTTGGTCAGGACGACCTTGCACATCTCCGCCGCCCGCTTCGCGCGCTTGTGGAGTTCGCCGGCCTCGGTCGCCTGGGCCTTCGCCGCGTCGGCGAGCCGCGTCAGCTTCGCGGCCAGCTTCTCGCCGCCTTCGACGGCCTTGGCCTGGTCGGCGAGCTCCTGGCAGTCCTTCGCCTCGTCCTCCGCCGCGGCCTCGAGCGACTTGCACGCGTCGGCCACCTTGATCAGGTGGTTCTCCTTGGCCTCCAGCTTGCGTTCGTACTGCTTGAAGTTGCGCAGCTCCTTGCGGCTGACCGACCCACGGGCACCGTCCGTGCCCAGGGTCAGCGTGTTCGCGTCGATCTCCTTGACCAGGAGGGGCTTCACGTCCGTGCTCACTCCGTCGTCTCCTTCGTCCGGCGGGGCGATGACGATCGTCTGGCCGCTGGGCCCGGTCACCGTCGTCCCCTGCTGCTTCGGGTCGTCCTGCTTCGGGTCCTGCTGCTTCGCCTTGTGGTCGGTGTGCGCCTTGTCCAGCCGCGCGTGCTCCTTGCCGTTCTCCTCCTTCTTGTCCTGGTAGCCGTCCTTCGCGCCCTTCGCGTATGCCTGCACGTGGTCGACCACGTTCCGGACCGCGGAGCCGTCGCCGTGACCGACCTCCCGCGAACGCTGGAGCGGGGTCCGGTTGTCGGTCCCGTTCGAGCTGTGGCCGGCCGCGCCGTTCCCGTTCTTGCCGGACCCGCCGCTCGAACCGGACCCGCCGTTCTTGCCGGACCCGCCGCCGCTTCCGGAGGAGCCGCCCGAGCCCTGGCCGCTGCCGCCGCCCTTGTTCAGGTCGGCCTTCGTGCCCTTGCCCGTGTCGGCCTTGCCCTTCGAGCTTCCGGAATTACCGCCGGACGAGCCGCCCGACGTCGATCCGCCGCCGTTTCCGGAGGCACCGGCCTTTCCGTCCTTGCCGGTCTTTCCGCCGGATCCCGCATTTCCCGAGGAGCCGTCCTTCCCCTTGCCCCCGGAGTCCTTTGCCCCCTTGGGACTGGTGTCCTTCGCTCCCTTGGGGCTGGTGTCCTTCGACGAACCTCCGCCACCGTTTCCGCTGGTGCCGCGCCCGCCTCCGGATCCGCTGTTCCCATTCGAGCCAGACGAGCCGCGCCCACCGCCTCCTGTGGCGCCGCCGCTTCCACCGCGCCCGGTACCTGCGGAGCCGTTCCCGGATGAATTACGGCCCGAATTTCCCCCACCATTTCCGCCGGAATTCCGACCCCCGCCACTGGCCCCTCCGGAGCCGTTTCGGGTGGGAAGTCCAGGTGATTTCATGACCGTGGTGGTCCGGGTCTCTTTCACCTGGTGCGCGCCAGCCCTGGCCTTCGCCAGGTCCAGCCGCTTGTTCGTTGCCCCGCCGCCTTTCGCCCAACGGGTCGCGCCCGCCCGGATCAGCGTTTTGAAAACGCCCTCCTTGTGCTGGGCACCGGCCGCGTCACCGGCCCCGGTCAGGTCCTGCGGGGCCTTGAACGACTCGCTGGTGATGCCCGGGGTGGAGCGGTCCACCACTCCGTCGGGGTCCGCCTTCGCGGCCGGGTCGTCACCGTCCGGCCTGGCCCCGGCGCCGGTCGCGGTGACCGGTCGGGCGGGTTCCACCGCGGCCATCAGGGCGGCCATGATGCCGGTGTCTCCGGCTGGCGCCGGCGCGGTGCTGGCGGCCGGCGCAGCGGGCGGATCGGGGGGTCCTGCGGGGACCGGGGGCACCGTATCGGTCGCCATCTCTTCCTCACTCTCCGTGGTTGCCAGTGGTTCCTTACTCCTTACCTCCCGGCGGAGAGCGGCCGATCAGTCGGATCATGGAAACCCGATTGCGGCGCTCTCCGCTCAGGAGGGAGGGAGTAATTAATCACCGTGCGTGACTACGCGTCGGCCTTCTTGCCCTTGCGCGCGAACACCGCGACGGCCAGGCCGCCGCCCGCAACGAGACCCAGCAGGGCGGGGGAGTTGATCCCGCCGCCCCCTGCGTTTCCGGCATCCAGGGCGCTGCCCGCGGCCTGCATGCCGGACCCGTCGGTGGTCTCGTACTGCTGCTTGCAGTCCGCCACGACCTCGCCCCTCGATGGCGATCCGAACCCCTTGCCGATCAGGCCGGAGGAGTCCTTCACGCACTTGTCGACGGCCGCCTGGATCTTCTCGGCCGAAGCGTTCGCGGCCTTCTTGTCGGTGCTCGCCTGCTCGTTCCGGATCCGCATTTCCTCCAGCTCCAGCTTCTTCATCTGGATCTGGAGGGCGGCGGCCTCCTTCTCGTCCTTCGCGACGGCCGCCGAATGGACCTGGAACCAGATGGTTCCGCCGCCGACGATCGCCACCCCGGCCACCGCGATGGCGATCTTTCCCCGGCGGGTCAGACCGGCCTTCTTATGCACGACCGGGGTCCCGTACGGCCCTTCGTCGGCGTACGGGGAAGCGTCCGGAGCGCTGTTCCCGAAGGTCATTCCGGCCGTCATTCCGGCCTGAATTCCTTCGAATGCCCTCTCTTCGTCCGGTGTCATTTCAGTCTCCGTTCTTACGCGCCATGTCGGAGGCCGCCGAGATTGTGGCCTCCACACCCCGGAAGGTGTTGCTGGAAAGGTCGTTCCACTCCCAGAACCGCATGTTCACGCCCTGGCGGGCCAACTGGGACTGGAGGTAATTCACGGCCTTCCCCCGGTCGATCGTGGTGACGTGCCCGGTGGATTCCAGAAAGGTCTGGGCACCCCTGATGCACATACGTCCGGTGGGGGAGAAATCGAAGGACTGGCACCAGCCGTAGCGGGTGAGGACTTCGATCACCTGGACCAGGTGGAACGAGGGCTTCAAGGGGCGCGGCTCCTGCCAAAGCCCCAGGTCAGCCATCGCGGACCGGATCCCCTTGGGGATCATGCGCTGACTCCAGGTCGGGGGGTCGGGCGCCCAGATCTCCAGGGCCGGCGGGATCACCGTGGGGGGTGCCAGCGCGGGCGCCGGCGGGGTCGTCGTACGGGTGAAGCTCCCAGACTTCGGGGCTGGCCCGGTCGTCGTGGGTGCCATGCTGTGCTCCTTTCTTGCGTGAGCAGACAAGCCGAGGCCCCCCGCTGATCACGCTTCAGCAGGGGGCCTTCGTGCGCATGAACCGCGTCGCTGATCTCCAGCCGCTCGGGGCGACGCCCGAGCTCGGGGCAGAGGAGACGAATGCGGTCGTGGCGCGGGGCGGGTGATACCCGGTTGTGCCTCACCCGCTGTATCCGCGCTCGGGGCACGGTGCGGGCGAGCGGCCTGCCGGCCGTGGCCGTCACCGGTCCGCGCTCACGCTCGGGAGCGTGGGCGCGGGCCGGGGGCGACCATGAGCGGCAGGGGACTGCCGGGGTGAGCGCGTCGGCGCTCACCGGGCGCTCACCTACGCGCCCGGGGTGGCCTCTTCGACCTGAGCGCGCAGGCGCTGCGCGGTCGGACGGGAGACCGGCTCATCGGACAGGCCCGCGTCGGTGAGCGCGTCGCGGATCTCGGTCCACTGCGGGCGGCGCCCGAGCTCGGTGTAGAGCAGACGGATACGAGCGTGGCGGCGCTCGGTGAGCGCGTCACTCTCGCTGCGCGTGAGCGCGCCCTCCGCTCGCTGAGCGTCCGTCTCCTCCGTGTCGCGCTCACCCTCGTGAGCGCCGGAGGTGAGCGCCGGGCGCTCACGCTCGCCGCGAACCTCGCCCGAGGTGAGCGCGCTCATGTCTGGGTGAGCGTGCTCGGTCTCCTCCGCCCGTTCGACGGTGAGCGCCTCCTCGGGGGTGAGCGTGTCGGCGAGCGCGGCAGGCGCCGTGTCGAGCTTGAGCGCCATCCGCTGCTCCAGCGGAGCCTTCCACCGCCACTTCCAGCCGTACGTCTCCTTGAGCTGCGCTCGCAGGTAGGTCTGCTCCTGGAGGCGGGTGAGCGCCTCCTCGTAGGAGGTGATCTCCCACAGGATCATCCGGCGGCGAAGGCGAGCGGTGGGAATCGGGGCGAGGATCCAGCGCGAGCGCCGCACCGTCTCCATCCGCTTCTTGCCGGTGACCGCACCGATCCGCGTCGCGTACACGTGGGAGGCGATCTCCGAGAACACGACCCACAGCAGCGTGAGGGCCGCGTGCCCGAGGCGCCCCGACGCGGAGTCCGAGGCGTTCCAGTTCAGGTACACGGTCACCGCCGTCAGCGCGCGGGGCACCCAGCGGATCCACCGGAGCTCCATGCCCATGCGGATCAGGACCAGGTTGGCGCCGGTGAAGGCCGGGATCGCGACGTCGATGCCGACCGGCAGCAGCCACGGCCACTCCCAGCCCCACCCCGACGCCTTGGTCTCCAGCGCGGTGTAAGAGGACAGCAGACCGAGGGTGGAGACGACCGCGGCCGCCAGGACGATCCCAGCGACCAGGACCAGCTCCTGCCCGGACAGCGGCGGGACACCGCCGGCGGGCCGGGCGTCATTGCGGGCCTTGCGCCGCGCGGCGCGGGACTCGGTCCGGATCTCCCGGCGGCGGGCCCGCTGCACGGTGCGCTCCGTCGCCGCCTGGAGGACCCGCTCCGCCTCGGCTCGGGCGCGTTCGGCGGCGGCCTGGTCGGCCGTGGCCTTGGCCGCCGCCTCCCGGGCCGTCGTCGCGTCCTTCTCCGCCTGCTCGCGCAGGCGGGCGACGTCCTTGTCCGTGGCCGCCCGCAGCTCCTCAGCGGAAGTGCGGGCGTCGTCCAGGGCGCGGTCGGCGTCGACGCGAAGGCCGGCGGCCATCTTCTCCGCCCCGGCCCGCACCTGCGCGGCCTGGTCGTCCGCGCTCTCGCGCAGCCGGTCGGCCTCGCCCCGCGCCCGCTCCAGGAGAGCTTCGGCGTCGGTGGTGGCCCGGGTGCGGGTCTCCGCCGCGGTGCGCTCCGCCGCCCCGAGCAACTCGGTGCGCTTGGTCTCCGCGTCGGCGAGGACCTGCGCGGCCTCCGCCTGCACGATGTCGGCCTTCGAGGCCGCCGTGGTGGTGACCTCCTGCGCCTGGTCGCGAGCGTCAGCGAGCAGCTGCTCGGCAGCCGCGCGGGCGTCGGCCAGGACCTGGTCGGCCTCGCCGGACGCCGTCGCCGTGACGGTGTCGGCCTCGCTGCGAGCGTCGGCGAGCAGCTGCTTGGCCTTCGCGTCGGCGTCGGCCAGGACCTGGTCGGCGTCGGCGGTCGCCCTGGTCGCGGCCTCCGTGCGGACCCGGTCGGCGCTGGCCTGCGCGTTGGCCAGGAGACGGGCCTGCTCGGTGGTGGCCACCTCGGTGATCGAGGCCGCCTCCGAGCGGGCGCCGTCCAGGAGTTCGGCGGCGCGGGTCTCGCCGTCGGCGAGGATGCGCGCGACATCGTCGGCGGCCAGGCCCCGGAGGTCGGCGGCGCGGTCGGCGGCGTCGGCCAGGAGCGGGTCGGCCTCCTCGAACACCAGCGGCACGGTCTCCTCGGAGACGGCCTGGGCGGGGATGGCTGCCGGAGCCGCCGGCGCCTTGGCGCGCCCGGCGCCTCGGGGCTTCGCGGCCGGGGCGGGCTTCCGCCTGCGCCGGGTGGTGGTGTTGGCCACGGGGTGTCCTCTCTTACTCCGGCGCCTCGTGCAAGAGGCCACCGCAGGTCGGCGTCGGTCGGTAGGGTTGTGACCAGGCCCTCCGAGGCCCCGGCAGCTCTAATGCCGAGGACTCGGAGGGCCGTTCTGCTGAGGGGCAGGAGTCAGCGCCAGTCGGGCAGCTTGCTGCTGTCCTGTCCGAGGTGCTGGCGCAGCCAGGCGACGGCGGCCGGGCTCATCGCCCCGGTGTCCGGCTCGCTCAGCGGCGCGACGTCGATGTCGGCCATCGCGTCGGCCGGCGGGAGCAACCGCATGTAGTCGGGGTTGACACCGCCGACGTAGCGGAGGTTGCTCAGCTCGGTCACGTCGTACAGGACCTTGCCGGTGTCGGCGTGTTGCCAGGACCGCTCCACGCGGCCGACGAAGGTGTGGCCGGGCTTGCCGAGCCAGAACCGTTCGACGTCGCGGAACACGACGAAGTCGCCCTTGGTGTAGGTGACCGTCGTGCGGGTGACCTGCGTCTGGGGCTGGGGCACGTGCTCTCCTCACATCGCGTACACCGGCCGGGGCCGGTGGGTCCGGGGGCTGTCCGGCTCCCCGTCACCGCCCGACCCGGCCGCCACGGTGGTGGGCGGTCGGTGCGGGCGGATCAGGCAGCCGCCAGTCAGGCCGCGACCGCGACCGGCCGGTGCGGGGCGATGACCTGGCCGTCGGGGAGCAGCTCGCCGGTGTCCTCGAAGAGCACGACGTCGTTACACAGCAGGCTCCAGCCCTGCTCCGGGTGAGCGGCCACGACGATGGCGGCCTCGCGGTCCGGGCTGTCGGCCGACGGGCACTTCGGGGTGTGCGTGCACAGCGAGTCCGGCAGCCGAGTGGTCCCGGTGGCGGTCGTCGCGGTGTCGAGCTGGGTGCTGCTGCGCATGGGCTCTCCTGCGGGGATACGGACCCGAGACTCTCCCGGGCTGGAGGCGTGCGAAAGGCCGGCGGCCGGCTCAAGGTCACCGGACAGGCGCTGTATGCCGCCGAGCACGAGGTCGAGGGGTCCGTTCACGCCGTCATCGTCGACGCAGCCATCGGCC
>NZ_JBEXSH010000188.1:0-11847 GCF_040613555.1 Streptomyces sp. NPDC006265 | reverse complement strand
CCGCGGGCAACACCGACGTCGTGCGGTCCAAGCTGCGGACGGTGCGTGCCGAGATGTCGCGGGTGCGGCGGTACCTGGGGGCATTCCTGGAGCACCGGCCGTACCGGTTCGCCGAGGCGGCCGAGGTCGAGGTACTGCTTCCGGACGACCCGCGGGATCTGCTGCCGCACTCGACGGCACCGGCGGTGGGCAGACAGCGCAGGTCCGCAGCGGCGCCCTGAGGTACACCGCGCGTGTCGTACAAGCCGCCCCTAGGGGTGCATCTTTCGCATATTTGCGAAGTCTTCGTCCGCCACACCGCTTAACTGCCGTAGCATCCCCCTACGGGCCACCCCACCTGCTCCTCCGTCAACGTGCGGATCAACAGGCGCAGTTGGTCCGTCTCGGGAGGACGTTATGAAGCATCGCGGCAGACACCGGCGGCGCAGGCGGGGCAGGGCGCTGCGCGCGACCCTGGCCGGGACGGCCCTCGCGCTCACCGCCGCCGCCACCCTGATCAGCGCCTCGCAGGCCACCGTCGCCGACGCCCCCGGGGCTCTGAAGCCGGTCGCCGCGTCCGACGACGCCGGGCGGCTGCCGCTGGCCGAGCACCGGGTGCCCGGGCGGTGGCTGGACCGGCTCGCCTCACAGATGGGCCGGCCCGTCGGCGTCGGCACGGTACTGGAGGGCGCCGACCGGCCGCTGCGCAACGCGGCCGACTGCTCGACGGCCGAGAAGCAGAGCCTGCCGGTGAAGCCGGCGGCCACACGCGCCTACTGCTTCGGCGGCTCCGACACCCGGGGCTGGCGGCCCGGCGCGGTCACGACCTCGGGCGACGCGGACGACGACGGCCTCTGGGGCGGCAACCGCGTGATCCTCTCCGGCTGGACCCGGGGCGCCGCGGGCGGTTCCATGGACGGCCCGGCTCCCGGGCATGGACTGGCCAAGGTGGCCTTCGTCGACGCGAACGACCCCGGCGCGCTGCGCTACACCTGGGCCCTGCTGGCCGTGCCGGTGGACGGCGGGCGGGACTACCGGGGGCTGGTCTCCCCGCTGTCCGGCATGGTCTGGTACCAGGACAAGCTGCTGGTGACGACACGCGAGGGCGACCGGGACGCGCTGTACGTGTACGACATGGAACGCATCCAGCGCGCCACCGTCGAGTCCGACGCGGTCGGCCGGGTCCGGGGTGGCTGGGCCGCGCACGGCTACCGGTTCGTGCTGCCGGCCGTCGGCTCGTACACCCTGCCCCGCGGGGACGACACGTCCCGCCCGGCCACCGTCTCCCTGGACCGCAGCACCTCACCCGACAGTCTGGTCGCGAGCGAGTGGGTGCCCGCGGACGCCGACCGGCACACCCGGCTGTGGCGCTACGCGCTGAGCCGGGATCGGGCCCGCTCCGGCCTGCTCACCACCGACTTCTCCGGCGAGGCGGCCCCGGTCGAGACCTACGAGACGAAGACGGCCGACGTGCGGGGCGTACTGGCCCACCGCTCGGGCTGGTACCTGGACCGCGCGGCGGGCAGCCCGGGCGGGCGCGGGACGCTGTGGCGCCAGGACACGGAGGGGGCGGGCGCCCCGGAGTGCGGCACGGACGAGACACGGCACTGCTGGAGCGGCGGGTCGGGTTCCCTGTCCTACTGGGAGGCGACCGGCGAGGTCTGGTCCCAGTCGGGTCGGATGCTGTTCGCGCTGCCGCTGACGTCGATCGACCGGGCGCTGGACTGACCGGCGCCCGCCCCAGGGCCCGGGCCGATCGACAGACCAGGCGGCCAGATGATTTTCTGGCCCGCATGACCACCATCGCCGTGACCACCTGGTCCCTGGAGCAGACCGCCCCGACCGACCTGCTGCCGGCCGCCGCGCCGGACGGGGACGTCCGGGTCGTCCGCTCCGAGGCGCCCTCGCCCGAGTTCAGCCGGTTCTTGTACGCGTCGGTGGGCGGCGACATCCGCTGGACGGACCGGCTCAGCTGGCCGTACGCGCGGTGGGTGGAGCACCTGGAGCGGCCCGGTGTGGAGACGTGGGTGGCGTACGACCGGGGCACGCCCGCCGGGTTCGTGGAGCTGGAGGCGCAGGACGACGCGGTCGTGGAGATCGTCTACTTCGGGCTGCTCCCCGCCTTCCGGGGCCGGCGCATCGGCGGGCACCTGCTGTCGTACGGCGCGGCCCGGGCCTGGGACCTCGCGGACCGCTGGGCGGGACTCACCCCGACGAAGCGGGTCTGGCTGCACACCTGCAGCAAGGACGGCGAGCACGCGATGGACAACTACCAGCGGCGGGGCTTCAAGCTGTTCGACACCAAGGTCGAGGAGGAGGCGGACGTCGCCGCTCCGGGACCATGGCCTGGGGCGTTCCCCGTCTGACCTGGACGGACACCTCGGGAGTACCCGATGTGACCCACAACACCCTTGTCTTGCTCTGCGAGACAAGGGTGTCCGCATCTTGGACGAAGCTGGACTGTGTCCAGATCGCCGTGACAGGCTTCCGTCATGCCTGGAACTGGAATTGCCTTGGTGAGTCGGCGGCACGTCGACCTCGGCCGCATGTCCAGCGCCATCTGTCCGGCGCACTGAGCGTACTCAGCCCACGCCCGACATCTTCCTTTCCTGCCTCACTCCTGCGCAATGACGCGCCCCAAGCCCATGCGCCCGCATGCGCAGGTCAGAGCCGCATTTCCGCCTGTCCCGAAGGACGTATCAACCATGGCCGCCACCCCGCAGAAGCCTGCCGCCGCGACTCCCCGCCGCAAGGTGAGCCGTCACCGCGGTGAGGGTCAGTGGGCCGTGGGGCACCACACCCCGCTGAACGGCAACGAGCAGTTCAAGAAGGACGACGACGGTCTCAATGTGCGGACACGCATTGAGACGATCTACTCCAAGCGGGGCTTCGACTCGATCGACCCGAACGACCTGCGCGGCCGCATGCGCTGGTGGGGTCTGTACACCCAGCGCAAGCCCGGCATCGACGGCGGCAAGACGGCCGTCCTGGAGCCGGAGGAGCTGGACGACGAGTACTTCATGCTGCGCGTCCGGATCGACGGCGGGGCGCTGACCACGCGGCAGCTGCGGGTCATCGGTGAGATCTCGCAGGAGTTCGCGCGCGGCACCGCCGACATCACGGACCGGCAGAACGTCCAGTACCACTGGATCCGGATCGAGGACGTGCCCGAGATCTGGAACCGGCTGGAGGGCGTGGGCCTGTCGACGGTCACCGCCTGCGGCGACACCCCGCGTGTGATGATCGGCTCGCCGGTGGCGGGCATCGCCGAGGACGAGATCATCGACGCCACGCCCGCCCTGGAGGAGATGAAGCGCCGGGTCCTGAACAACCCGGCGTACTCGAACCTCCCCCGGAAGTTCAAGACCGCGATCTCGGGCTCGCCGGTGCTGGACGTGGTGCACGAGATCAACGACGTCGCGTTCGTCGGCGTCCGGCACCCCGAGCACGGCCCGGGCTTCGACGTGTGGGTCGGCGGCGGTCTGTCCACCAACCCCAAGCTGGGCGTGCGCCTGGGCACCTGGGTGTCGATCGACGAGGTGCCGGACGTCTACGAGGGCGTCATCTCGATCTTCCGCGACTACGGTTACCGCCGGCTGCGCAACCGCGCCCGGCTGAAGTTCCTCGTCGCCGACTGGGGCCCGGAGAAGTTCCGGCAGGTCCTGGAGGACGAGTACCTGAAGCGCAAGCTGACCGACGGGCCGGCCCCCGAGCAGCCGTCCCAGCTGTGGCGCGACCACATCGGCGTGCACCGGCAGAAGGACGGCCGCTACTACGTCGGCTTCGCCCCACGGGTGGGACGCGTCGACGGCGCGACGATCACGAAGATCGCCGACCTCGCCGAGGCCCACGGCTCGGGCCGGGTGCGCACCACCGTCGAGCAGAAGATGATCGTCCTCGACGTCGAGGAGAACCAGGTCGAGTCGCTCGTCGAGGCCCTCGAGGCACTCGACCTGAGCGCCCGGCCCTCCTCGTTCCGGCGCGGCACCATGGCCTGCACCGGCATCGAGTTCTGCAAGCTCGCCATCGTCGAGACCAAGCAGCGCGGTTCGCAGCTGATCGACGAACTGGAGCGCCGCCTGCCGGACTTCGACGAGCCGCTCACCATCAACCTCAACGGCTGCCCGAACGCCTGCGCCCGTATCCAGGTCGCGGACATCGGTCTCAAGGGACAGCTCATGCTCAACGACCAGGGCGAGCAGGTCGAGGGCTACCAGGTGCACCTGGGCGGCGCCCTGGGCCTGGAGGCCGGCTTCGGCCGCAAGGTGCGCGGCCTGAAGGTCACCTCGGACGAACTGCCGGACTACATCGAGCGCGTCCTGAAGCGGTTCCGGGCCGAGCGCGAGGACGGCGAGCGGTTCGCCACCTGGGCGGCGCGGGCCGGCGAGGAGGCCCTGTCGTGAGCGAGCGCGCGGCACCGTTCTACTGCCCCTACTGCGGCGACGAGGACCTGCGCCCGAGCGAGGCCGCGGAGGGCGGGCACGGCGCGTGGGAATGCGCGGCGTGCAGCCGGGCCTTCTCGCTGAAGTTCCTCGGGCTGCTGGCCCAGGGACTGAAGCGATCCGATTCCGGAGGGGCACAGATATGACGACCGCTCAGGAAGAGCGCACCACCGAGGACCTGAAGCAGCTCGCCGAGCAGGCGGGCCGCGATCTTGAGGACGCCTCCGCGCTGGAGATCCTCCAGTGGGCGGCGAAGACGTTCGGCAAGCGTTTCTGCGTGACCTCATCGATGGAGGACGCGGTGGTCGCCCACCTCGCCTCCCGCGCCATGCCCGGCGTCGACGTGGTCTTCCTCGACACCGGCTACCACTTCGAGGAGACCATCGGCACCCGCGACGCGGTCGAGGCCGTGATGGACGTCAACCTCATCACGCTCACCCCGGTTCAGACGGTCGCCGAGCAGGACGCGGAGTACGGCCCGAAGCTGCACGACCGCGACCCCGACCTGTGCTGCAAGCTGCGCAAGGTGCAGCCGCTGGAGCAGGGCCTGAAGGACTACCGGGCCTGGGCGACCGGTCTGCGCCGCGACGAGTCCCCGACCCGGGCGAACACCCCGGTGGTCGGCTGGGACGAGAAGCGGCAGAAGGTCAAGATCTCGCCGATCGCCCGCTGGACCCAGGAGGACGTGGACGCGTACGTCACCGAGCACGGCGTCCTGACGAACCCGCTGCTGATGGACGGCTACGCGTCCGTCGGCTGCGCCCCCTGCACTCGCCGCGTCCTTCAGGGCGAGGACGTGCGCGCCGGCCGCTGGGCGGGCCGGAGCAAGACCGAGTGCGGACTGCACGGATGACGACGACGATTCAGGAGAGTGACGTGACGACCGGAGCCACCGTCTGGCTCACGGGTCTGCCGAGCGCCGGCAAGACCACGATCGCCTACGAACTGGTCGGCCGGCTCCGTGAGGAGGGCCACCGGGTCGAGGTGCTCGACGGCGACGAGATCCGCGAGTTCATCTCGGCGGGCCTCGGCTTCAGCCGCGAGGACCGGCACACCAACGTGCAGCGCATCGGCTTCGTCGCCGAACTGCTCGCCCGTAACGGCGTGCTGGCCCTCGTCCCGGTCATCGCGCCCTACCAGGACAGCCGGGACGCGGTGCGCAAGCGCCACCAGGCGAACGGCACCGCCTACGTCGAGGTGCATGTCGCGACGCCCGTCGAGGTGTGCAGCGAGCGGGACGTGAAGGGCCTGTACGCCAAGCAGGCCGCCGGCGAGCTCACCGGGCTCACCGGGGTCGACGACCCGTACGAGGCGCCCGAGTCGCCCGAGCTGCGCATCGAGTCGCAGAACCAGACCGTGCAGGAGTCCGCGGCTTGCGTGCACGCCCTGCTGACCGAAAGGGGACTGGCATGACGACCGCTGCCACCGTGTCCGAGGAGACCGACAGCCCGTACGCGCTGTCGCACCTCGACGCCCTCGAGTCCGAGGCGGTGCACATCTTCCGCGAGGTGGCGGGCGAGTTCGAGCGGCCGGTGATCCTCTTCTCCGGCGGCAAGGACTCCATCGTCATGCTGCACCTGGCGCTGAAGGCCTTCCGGCCGGCGTCCGTGCCGTTCTCACTGCTGCACGTGGACACCGGGCACAACTTCCCCGAGGTCCTGGACTACCGCGACCGCACGGTCGAGAAGCACGGGCTGCGGCTGCACGTCGCGTCCGTGCAGGACTACATCGACCGCGGTGTCCTCAAGGAGCGCCCGGACGGCACCCGCAACCCGCTGCAGACGCTGCCGCTGACCGAGAAGATCCAGGCGGAGAAGTTCGACGCCGTCTTCGGCGGTGGCCGCCGCGACGAGGAGAAGGCCCGGGCCAAGGAGCGGGTGTTCTCCCTGCGCGACGAGTTCTCCCAGTGGGACCCGCGCCGCCAGCGCCCGGAGCTGTGGAACCTGTACAACGGCCGGCACGCGCCCGGTGAGCACGTCCGCGTGTTCCCGCTGTCCAACTGGACCGAGCTGGACGTGTGGCAGTACATCGCCCGCGAGGGCATCGAGCTGCCGCAGATCTACTACGCGCACGAGCGCGAGGTGTTCTCCCGCAGCGGCATGTGGCTGACCGCCGGTGAGTGGGGCGGGCCGAAGGACGGCGAGAGGGTCGAGAAGCGGCTGGTGCGGTACCGGACCGTGGGTGACATGTCCTGCACCGGCGCCGTCGACTCCGAGGCCGACAGCATCGAGAAGGTGATCGTGGAGATCGCCGCCTCCCGGCTCACCGAGCGCGGCGCCACCCGCGCCGACGACAAGATGTCCGAGGCCGCGATGGAAGACCGCAAGCGCGAGGGGTACTTCTAGAGATGAGCACCATCACGACCGAGGAACTCTCGGAGACCACGCTGCTGCGGTTCGCCACCGCGGGCTCCGTCGACGACGGCAAGTCCACCCTCGTCGGGCGGCTGCTGCACGACTCCAAGTCGGTCCTCACCGACCAGCTGGAGGCCGTGGAGCGCGTCTCCGCGAGCCGCGGCCAGGAGGCCCCGGACCTCGCGCTGCTGACGGACGGCCTGCGGGCCGAGCGGGAGCAGGGCATCACGATCGACGTGGCGTACCGCTACTTCGCCACCCCGCGCAGGCGGTTCATCCTCGCCGACACCCCCGGCCATGTGCAGTACACGCGGAACATGGTCACCGGCGCCTCCACCGCCGAGCTGACGGTGATCCTGATCGACGCCCGCAACGGCGTCGTCGAGCAGACCCGCCGGCACGCCGCCCTCGCCGCGCTGCTGCGCGTCCCGCACGCGGTCCTCGCCGTGAACAAGATGGACCTCGTCGGGTACGAGGAGAAGGTGTTCGCCGCCATCGCCGAGGAGTTCACGGCGTACGCGACCGAGCTGGGCGTCCCCGAGGTCACCGCGATCCCGATCTCGGCGCTCGTCGGCGACAACGTGGTGGAGCCCTCCGCCAACATGGACTGGTACGGCGGCCCGACCGTCCTGGAGCACCTGGAGACGGTGCCGGTCAGCCACGACCTGAGCCACTGCCACGCCCGGCTGCCCGTGCAGTACGTGATCCGGCCCCAGGGCCCGGACCACCCGGACTACCGGGGCTACGCCGGTCAGATCGCGGCGGGTACCTTCCACGTTGGCGAGTCCGTCACGGTGCTGCCGTCGGGCCGCGCCTCGAAGATCTCCGGCATCGACCTGCTGGGCGAGCCGGTGAACGTGGCCTGGACGACGCAGTCGGTGACCCTCCTGCTGGAGGACGACATCGACATCTCGCGCGGCGACCTGATCGTGCCGAGCAAGGACGCGCCCGCCACCACGCAGGACATCGAGGCGACCGTCTGCCACGTCGCCGACGCGGCGCTGACGGTCGGGCACCGGGTGCTCCTGAAGCACGGCACCCGTACGGTCAAGGCGATCGTCAAGGACATCCCGTCCCGCCTCACGCTCGATGACCTGTCCCTGCACCCGCACCCGGGACACCTCGTCGCCAACGACATCGGCCGGGTGAAGATCCGTACCGCCGAGCCGCTGCCGGTCGACTCCTACGCCGACTCGCGCCGCACCGGCTCGTTCATCCTGATCGACCCGAACGACGGCACCACCCTCACCGCCGGCATGGTCGGCGAGTCCTTCGCGGCCCCCGAGCCGGTCAAGGACGACTCCGAGGACGACGGGTGGGACTTCTGACATGACCTCCCCCGGCTTCTTCTCGATGTTCGCCAAGGAGGGCGGCCGCGTCGGCAGCGGTGTTCTCGGCAGCGGGCAGGGCGGAGTGGCGCGATGTGTGCGCTGACGTACGCGCACCGCATGCGCGCCCTCACCCCCCACCGCCGTAGACGAAAACCTGCCGACCTCCCGGCCACGACCTGAGAGACCGTGACCGCCGGGCCTCCGAGAGGACCTCCTCCCGTGCCTGCTTCATCCGCTCTTCGCCGCAGCCTCGCGGTCATGGCCGCACTTCCCCTGCTCACGCTGGCCGCCTGCGGTTACGGCTCCCAGGCCAAGGACGACGGCACCGCCAAGGTCGCCGCCGGGGCGAAGAAGATCGACGGTCTCGACTCCGTCAAGATCGGCTACTTCGGCAACCTCACCCACGGCACCGCGCTGGTGGGCATGCAGAAGGGCTTCTTCCAGCAGGCCCTCGGCGCCACCGAGGTCAAGCCGGCCGTCTTCAACGCCGGCCCCTCGGAGATCGAGGCGCTCAACTCCGGCTCCATCGACATCGGCTGGATCGGCCCCTCCCCCGCGATCAACGGCTACACCAAGTCCGCCGGCAAGAACCTGCGCATCATCGGCGGTTCGGCGTCCGGCGGTGTGAAGCTCGTGGTGAACCCGGACAAGATCAAGTCGCTGCGGGACGTCAAGGGCAAGCGGATCGCGACGCCGCAGCTCGGCAACACGCAGGACGTGGCGTTCCTCAACTGGGCTGCGGAGCAGGGCTGGAAGGTCGACCCGCAGAGCGGCAAGGGCGATGTCACCGTCGTCCGCAGCGACAACAAGGTCACCCCGGACGCCTACAAGGCCGGTTCGGTCGACGGCGCGTGGGTGCCGGAGCCGACCGCGTCGAAGCTGGTCGCCGAGGGCGGCAAGGTGCTGCTCGACGAGTCGACGCTGTGGCCGGACAAGAAATTCGTGATCACGAACATCATCGTGCGTCAGGACTTCCTGAAGGAGCACCCGAAGGTCGTCGAGGCCGTCCTCAAGGGTTCGGCCGCGACCAACAAGTGGATCAATGCCAACCCGGACGCGGCGAAGAAAGCGGCCAACAAGCGGCTGGAGCAGGACTCCGGAAAGGCGCTGCCGGCCGATGTGCTGGACCCGGCATGGAAGTCGATCCGGTTCACCGACGACCCGCTGGCCGCCACCCTCAGCACCGAGGCGGAGCACGCGGTGAAGGCGGGGCTGCTGCAGAAGCCGGACCTGAAGGGCATCTACGACCTCGCGCCCCTGAACAAGGTGCTGAAGGCCGAGGGCGAGCCCGCGGTCGACGACGCCGGTCTCGGCGTGAAGTAAGCCCGCATCCCGAAGCCGCATGAAGAGTTCCCAGGAGGTGACGACCATGGCCACGACCCTCGCCAAGGCCGCCGACGGCACCGAGTCGGCCACGCACGCCGCCCGGATCGAGCACGTGTCGAAGTCGTATCCGGGCCCCGCCGGACAGCAGCTCGTCCTGGACGACATCACCCTCGATGTCGGGCCCGGAGAGTTCGTCACCCTCCTGGGGGCCTCGGGCTGCGGCAAGTCCACGCTGCTCAACCTGGTGGCGGGTCTGGACCGCCCCAGCGCCGGCGAGATCGCCACGGACGGCCGGCCGGCGCTGATGTTCCAGGAGCACGCGCTGTTCCCGTGGCTGACCGCGGGCAAGAACATCGAACTCGCCCTGAAGCTGCGGGGTGTGCCGAAGGCCGAGCGCCGGGAGCGTGCCGAGGAGCTGCTCGAACTGGTGCGGCTGAAGGGCGCGTACGGCAAGCGGGTGCACGAGCTGTCGGGCGGCATGCGTCAGCGCGTCGCGCTGGCCCGTGCGCTGGCCCAGGAGAGCAAGCTGCTGCTGATGGACGAGCCGTTCGCGGCGCTGGACGCCATCACGCGGGACGTGCTGCACGACGAGCTGACCCGCATCTGGCGCGAGACGCAGCTGTCCGTCCTGTTCGTCACCCACAACGTGCGCGAGGCGGTCCGGCTCGCGCAGCGCGTGGTGCTGCTGTCCTCCCGCCCGGGCAGGATCGCCCGCGAGTGGACGGTGGACATCCCGCACCCGCGGCGCATCGAGGACACCCAGGTGGCGGAACTGTCCGTCGAGATCACCGAAGAACTGCGTGGGGAGATCCGCCGTCATGGCCAGCACTGATGCGACGACCGTCGCCAAGGACGGCAGCGATCTCGAGGGGCTTGAGGCGGGCCTCGACGCGCTGGAGTCGAGGCAGACGCTCCGCACGCCGTTCCGGCAGACCTTCGTCCAGAAGATCCTGCCGCCCGTCCTCGCCGTCGCGCTGCTACTGGCGGTCTGGCAGGCCCTCGTCTCGTTCAAGGTCGTCGACGACCCGACCAAGCTGCCCACGCCGTCCGCCGTCTGGGACGTCGTCCACACGGCGTGGCTCCAGGGCGAACTGCTCGGCTACATCTGGACCAGCGTCTCGCGCGGTCTGCTCGGCTTCTGCTTCGCCCTGGTGATCGGCACGCCGCTGGGCCTGATCGTCGCCCGCGTGAAGTTCATCCGCGCGGCGATCGGCCCGATCCTGTCGGGCCTGCAGTCCCTGCCGTCGGTCGCCTGGGTGCCGCCGGCGGTGATCTGGCTGGGCCTGAACAACTCGATGATGTACGCGGTGATCCTGCTCGGCGCGGTCCCGTCGATCGCCAACGGCCTGGTCTCCGGCGTCGACCAGGTGCCCCCGCTGTTCCTGCGCGCGGGCCGCACGCTCGGCGCCACGGGCCTGAAGGGCACCTGGCACATCGTTCTGCCCGCCGCGCTGCCCGGCTATGTGGCGGGTCTGAAGCAGGGCTGGGCCTTCTCCTGGCGCTCCCTGATGGCCGCCGAGATCATCGCTTCCTTCCCCGACCTCGGCGTCGGCCTCGGCCAGTTGCTGGAGAACGGCCGCAACGCCAGCGACATGGCCATGGTGTTCGAGGCCATCCTGCTGATCCTCGTCGTCGGCATCGCCATCGACCTGCTCATCTTCAGTCCGCTGGAGCGGTGGGTGCTGCGCAGCCGAGGCCTCCTGGTGAAGAGCTGACATGATCGACAAGCCCGTTCTCCTCGTCATCGCCCACGGCAGCCGCGACCCGCGCCACGCCGCGACGGTGCACGCCCTGGTGCGCCGGGTGCGCGCACAGCGCCCCGACGTGCGGGTGGAGACGGGCTTCCTGGACTTCAACGTCCCCTCCGTGCAGGGGGTCCTGGAGTCCCTGGCGGTGCAGGGCGTCCGCGACGTCGTCGCCCTGCCCCTGCTCCTGACCCGGGCGTTCCACGCGAAGGCGGACATCCCCACGGTCCTCGCGGACGCGCCCCCACAACTGCGCATCCACCAGGCGGACGTCCTCGGCCCGTCCCCCCTCCTCGTGGATGCCCTGGAACGACGCCTGTACGAGGCGGGCCTGACACCCGCCGACAAGTCCTCGACCGGGGTCGTCCTGGCCTCGGCGGGGTCCACCGACCCGGAGGCGATCGCAGTGATCGCAGCAATCGCGCGGGAGTGGCGGCACACCGGTTGGTGCGCCGTGCGGCCTGCGTTCGCCTCCGCATCCCTTCCGCGCACGGAGGACGCCGTCCGCCAACTCCGCGCACTCGGCTGCTCCCGCGTCGCCGTCGCCCCGTACGTCCTGGCCCCCGGTTTCCTCCCGGACCGCATCGCCCGGGGCGCGGCGGAGGCGGACGGCGTCCTCCGTGCGCGGAAGGGATGCGGAGGCGAACGCAGGCCGCACGGCGCACCAACC
>NZ_JBEXSH010000187.1:0-11915 GCF_040613555.1 Streptomyces sp. NPDC006265 | reverse complement strand
GCCGTGAAGGAGCTTGGAGGAGGCGGAGGACGTGGCGCCGGCGAAGTCGCCGGCGTCCACCAGAGCCACCCTGAGGCCGGACTGCGCGGCGTGCCAGGCGGTGGAGATGCCCAGGATGCCGCCGCCGATCACGAGAAGGTCGTACGACGCCTTGGAGAGCTGCTCCCTGGTCTCGGCTCGGCTCGGGTTCGAGCCGGAGGCCGGGTGCGTCCCCAGGGCAGGCACGGACTGCAGGGTGGACTGACTGGTCATGCTGTTTCTTACTCCTCGTCCTCGAGCCAGCCCATGGTCCGCTCGACGGCCTTGAGCCAGTTCTTGTACTCACGGGCGCGGGTGTCCGCGTCCATGCGGGGGGTCCACTCGGCGGCCCGCCGCCAGTTGGCGCGCAGGTCGTCGGTGCTGTTCCAGAAGCCGACGGCGAGACCGGCGGCGTAGGCGGCGCCGAGGCAGGTGGTCTCGGCGACCATCGGGCGCACCACGGGGGCGTCCACGAAGTCGGCGAGGGTCTGCATCAGCAGGTTGTTGGAGGTCATGCCGCCGTCGACCTTCAGGGCGGCCAGCTCGACGCCGGAGTCCTTGGTCATGGCGTCGGCGATCTCGCGCGTCTGCCAGGCGGTGGCCTCCAGGACGGCACGCGCGAGGTGCGCCTTGGTGACGTACCGGGTCAGGCCGGCGATCACACCGCGGGCGTCGGAGCGCCAGTACGGGGCGAACAGGCCGGAGAAGGCCGGCACGAAGTAGGCGCCGCCGTTGTCCTCGACCGACAGGGCGAGGGTCTCGATCTCGGCGGCGGTGGAGATCAGGCCCATCTGGTCGCGCATCCACTGCACCAGCGAACCGGTGACCGCGATCGAGCCCTCCAGGGCGTAGACCGTCTTCTGGTCGCCGATCTTGTAGCCGACGGTGGTCAGCAGGCCGCTGTAGGAGTTGATGATCTTGTCACCGGTGTTCATCACCATGAAGGTGCCGGTGCCGTACGTCGACTTGGTCTCGCCCTCGGCGAAACAGGTCTGGCCGAACAGGGCCGCCTGCTGGTCGCCGAGCGCCGAGGCGACCGGGATGCCGCCGAGCAGGTCGCCCAGCTTTCCGCCGGTGATCTCGCCGTAGACCTCGGCGGACGAGCGGATCTCGGGCAGGATCTGCTGCGGGACGCCGATGGACTCGCAGATCTTGTCGTCCCACTGCATGGTGTGCAGGTTCATGAGCATCGTGCGCGAGGCGTTGGTGACGTCCGTCACGTGCTTGCCGCCGTTGGGCCCACCGGTCAGGTTCCAGATGACCCAGGTGTCCATGGTGCCGAAGAGGATGTCGCCCGCCTCGGCGCGCTCCTTCAGGCCGTCGACGTTGTCGAGCAGCCAGCGGGCCTTGGGGCCCGCGAAGTAGGAGGCCAGGGGCAGGCCCGTCTCGCGGCGAAAGCGGTCCTGGCCGACGTTGCGGCCGAGCTCGCGGCAGAGGGCGTCGGTGCGGGTGTCCTGCCAGACGATGGCGTTGTGGACGGGCTCACCGGTGTTCTTGTCCCACAGCACGGTCGTCTCGCGCTGGTTGGTGATGCCGATGGCCTTGATGTCGTCGCGGGTGATGCCGGCCTTCTGGATGGCTCCGGCGACGACTTCCTGGACGTTGGTCCAGATCTCGTTGGCGTTGTGCTCGACCCAGCCCGGCTTCGGGAAGATCTGCTCGTGCTCCTTCTGGTCGACGGAGACGATCCGGCCGTCCCGGTCGAAGACGATGCAGCGGCTGGAGGTGGTGCCCTGGTCGATGGCGGCGATGAAGGGGCCGGCGGTGTGCGCGTCGGTCACTGTGTCTCCTGGAAAGTTCCGTGTTTATGGGGCTTTACGTACGGCGCGTGCCGAGAGTTTCGCGAAGCGGCGGTAAATGCCGCTCCTAGGCGAACGCGACGTTGTAGATGCCTGCGGCGATGGCCCCGCCGAGGAGCGGGCCGACCACCGGAACCCAGGCGTAGCCCCAGTCGGAGCCGCCCTTGTTGGGCAGCGGCAGCAGGGCGTGCACGATGCGCGGACCGAGGTCACGGGCCGGGTTGATCGCGTACCCCGTCGGACCGCCGAGGGACAGGCCGATGGCGACCACGACGAGCGCGGTGATCAGGGCGCCCAGGTTGCCCAGGCCGTTGCCCTTGTCGTTCAGGCCCTGGGTGAGCACGGCGAGCACCAGCACGATGGTGCCGATGACCTCCGTCGCGATGTTCTGCCAGGCGACACGGACCTCGGGGCCGGTGGAGAAGACGCCCAGCACGGGGCCGGCACCCTTCTCCCGGGCCTCGACGGCCTTGACCTTGGTGGCCTGCGCACCCGGACCGCCGACTATCTCGCGGTCGGTGAGGTGCGCGTGGAACTGACCGTAATAGGCGATCCAGACCAGGGCCGCGCCGATCATGGCGCCGAGAACCTGTCCGGTCCAGTAGACCGGGACGTTCTTCCAGTCGCCGTCCTTGATGGCGATGGCCAGCGTCACGGCCGGGTTCAGATGGGCGCCGGACAGCGGCGCCGAGGTGTAGACGGCCGTGAGCACCGCGAAGCCCCACCCGAAGGTGATGGCGAGCCAGCCGGCGTTACGAGCCTTGGAGGCCTTCAGCGTGACGGCGGCACAGACGCCGCCGCCGAGGAGGATGAGTATGGCGGTACCGATGGTCTCGCCGATGAAGATGTCGGAGCTGGACACCCGCGACTCCTTTGTCCTACGTCCAGGGAAGTTCGATACCGGCCTGGCGTTGTCACACTCTAACGCGTATTGCCGGTAGCTGTTCGACAATGTCGACCGATGGACGGGAGTCTTGCTTCGGCGTTACGAGCACGTCAAGGGCTGTGTTGTCGAAAATACGATCGTTACTGATCGCCACGGTCCCAAGGATCTTTGCCGCAGGTGAGCGCGGGCATGCCGAGAACCGGAACGCCGTACGGCGCCCCGGTCCGCTCGGGTGCCCTCAGAACCGCCCGGCGCCCAGGTCCCGCGAGACCGCGCGGGCGCAGTCCCGCACCGCCGCGATCAGCTCAGGCCGCAGCGCTCGTTCCTCGTCGGACCGGCACAGCCGCTCCACGGCGCCGGTGATGCCGACCGAACCGACCGGCATGCGCCGCCGGTCGTGGATGGGGGCGGCGAGGGAGGCGACGCCCTCCCAGGTCTCCTCCACGTCCGCCGCGTACCCCCGGGCGCGCGTGACGTCGAGGATGTGCTCGAAGCCCTCCGGCTCGCACACGGTCCGGTCGGTGAACGCCTTGCGGTCGGCCTCCAGCGCCTCGCTGTGCGCCACCGGGTCGTAGGCGGACAGCACCTTGCCCAGGGCCGTGGAGTGCAGCGGCTGCATGGCCCCGATCTCCAGCACCTGCCGGCTGTCGTCGGGCCGGAAGACGTGGTGCACGATCAGCACGCCCTGCTGGTGCAGGACGCCCAGGTAGACGCTCTCGCCGCTGGAGCGGGCCAGGTCGTCGGTCCACACCAGGGCGCGCGCCCGCAGCTCGTGCACGTCGAGGTAGGTGGTGCCCAGGCGCAGCAGCTCGGCACCCAGCTGGTAGCGCCCGGAGGTGTCGTCCTGCTCCACGAAGCCCTCCTGCTGGAGGGTGCGCAGGATGCCGTGGGCGGTGCCCTTGGCCAGGCCCAGCGACGAGGCGATGTCCGACAGGCCGAGCCGCCGCTCGCCGCCGGCCAGCAGCCGCAGCATCGCGGCCGCCCGTTCGAGCGACTGGATGTTCCGTGCCATCGCCGTACTGCCTCCGTCCTCTTCGACCGCCGACAAGCGGCACCACAGCCCTCGTTCGGCAATGTCGAACACTACCGGTCCGTGCCGACCTCTCGCTAATGGCAGGTCGCTATTTTTGCGCCACCGGTGGCCGATGCGTCGCCCGGCGGCCGATCCGGCACCACCGGAGTCCGCCCCGTGGACGTGCTGCCCATCCAAGCCCACTCCCGGTTACGCTGGCGCGGTGCGCCCATCCCGGATGCCCTGTCGGCTCTCCGGGAAGCCGCAAAGCCGACAGCCGTCGCATCCGAGGGAGCCCTTTTCATGGCCTCGTTGCCGCCGACCCCTTCCGCAGACAGCCGGGCCCGTGTGTCCGCGCTCCGAGAAGCCCTGGCCACCCGTGTGGTCGTGGCCGACGGAGCGATGGGCACCATGCTCCAGGCGCAGGACCCCACGCTCGAGGACTTCGAGAATCTCGAGGGCTGCAACGAGATCCTCAACCTGACGCGCCCGGACATCGTCCGTTCGGTCCACTCCGAATACTTCGACGTCGGCGTGGACTGCGTGGAGACCAACACCTTCGGTGCCAACCTCAGCGCCCTCGGCGAGTACGACATCCCCGAGCGCGTCACCGAGCTGTCCGAGGCCGGTGCCCGGATCGCGCGCGAGGTGGCCGACGAGTTCACCCGCAGCACCGGACAGCAGCGCTGGGTGCTCGGCTCGATGGGACCCGGCACCAAACTGCCCACCCTCGGCCACACCACCTTCGGCGCCATCCGGGACGCCTACCAGCAGAACGCCGAGGGCCTGCTCGCCGGCGGCGCCGACGCGCTGCTCGTGGAGACCACCCAGGACCTGCTCCAGACCAAGGCCTCCGTCATCGCCGCCCGCCGCGCCATGGAGGCCACCGGCCAGTCCGTACCGCTGATCGTCTCCGTCACCGTCGAGACGACCGGGACCATGCTGCTCGGTTCCGAGATCGGCGCGGCCCTGACCGCGCTGGAGCCGCTCGGCATCGACATGATCGGCCTGAACTGCGCCACGGGCCCGGCCGAGATGAGCGAGCACCTGCGCTTCCTGTCCCGGCACTCGCGCATTCCGCTGTCCTGCATGCCCAACGCGGGCCTGCCGGTGCTGACCAAGGACGGCGCCCACTACCCGCTGACCGCGCCCGAGCTGGCCGAGGCCCAGGGCACCTTCGTCCGGGACTACGGCCTCTCCCTCGTCGGCGGCTGTTGCGGCACCACCCCGGAACACCTGCGGCAGCTGGTCGAGCGCGTCCGGGACGCCGCCCCGACCGAGCGCGCCCCGCAGCCCGAGCCGGGCGCCGCCTCCCTGTACCAGTCCGTGCCATTCCGGCAGGACACCTCCTACCTGGCCATCGGCGAGCGCACCAACGCCAACGGCTCGAAGAAGTTCCGCGAGGCCATGCTGGACGGCCGGTGGGACGACTGCGTGGAGATGGCCCGCGACCAGATCCGCGAGGGCGCGCACATGCTCGACCTGTGCGTGGACTACGTCGGCCGCGACGGCGTCGCCGACATGGAGGAGCTGGCCGGCCGCTTCGCCACCGCCTCCACCCTGCCCATCGTGCTGGACTCCACCGAGGTCGACGTCCTCCGGGCCGGTCTGGAGAAGCTCGGCGGCCGCGCGGTGATCAACTCGGTGAACTACGAGGACGGCGACGGCCCCGAGTCCCGCTTCGCCAAGGTCACGGCCCTCGCCCAGGAGCACGGCGCCGCCCTGATCGCGCTCACCATCGACGAGGAGGGCCAGGCCCGCACCGCCGAGAAGAAGGTCGAGATCGCCGAACGGCTCATCGACGACCTGACCGGCAACTGGGGCATCCACGAGGAGGACATCCTCGTCGACTGCCTGACCTTCACCATCTGCACCGGCCAGGAGGAGTCCCGGGGGGACGGCATCGCCACCATCGAGGGCATCCGCGAACTCAAGCGGCGCCACCCGAAGGTGCAGACCACGCTCGGCCTGTCCAACATCTCCTTCGGTCTCAACCCGGCCGCCCGCATCCTTCTGAACTCCGTCTTCCTCGACGAGTGCGTCAAGGCGGGCCTGGACTCGGCGATCGTGCACGCGTCGAAGATCCTGCCGATCGCCCGCTTCAGCGAGGAGGAGGTCCAGACCGCCCTGGACCTCATCCACGACCGCCGCGCCGAGGGCTACGACCCGCTGCAGAAGCTCATGCAGCTGTTCGAGGGCGCCACCGCCAAGTCCCTCAAGGCCGGCAAGGCCGAGGAGCTGGCCGCCCTGCCGCTGGACGAGCGCCTGAAGCGGCGCATCATCGACGGCGAGAAGAACGGCCTCGAAGCGGACCTCGACGCGGCCCTGGAGGAGCGGCCCGCGCTCGACATCGTCAACGAGACCCTGCTGGACGGCATGAAGGTCGTCGGCGAACTGTTCGGCTCCGGCCAGATGCAACTGCCGTTCGTCCTGCAGTCCGCCGAGGTCATGAAGACGGCCGTCGCCCACCTCGAACCCCACATGGAGAAGACCGACGAGGCCGGCAAGGGCACCATCGTGCTCGCCACCGTGCGCGGCGACGTGCACGACATCGGCAAGAACCTCGTCGACATCATCCTGTCCAACAACGGCTACAACGTCGTCAACCTCGGCATCAAGCAGCCGGTCTCCGCGATCCTGGAAGCAGCCGAGGAGCACAAGGCCGACGTCATCGGCATGTCCGGCCTGCTGGTGAAGTCCACGGTGATCATGAAGGAGAACCTGGAGGAGCTCAACCAGCGCGGCCTGGCCTCCGGCTACCCGGTCATCCTCGGCGGCGCCGCCCTCACCCGCGCCTACGTCGAGCAGGACCTGCACGAGATCTACCAGGGCGAGGTCCGCTACGCCCGCGACGCCTTCGAAGGCCTGCGCCTGATGGACGCCCTCATCGGCGTCAAGCGGGGCGTGCCCGGCGCGAAGCTGCCCGAGCTCAAGCAGCGCCGGGTCAGGGCCACCGCCCCGGCCGCGGCGGAGGAGCGCCCCGAGGAGGGGCACGTCCGCTCCGACGTCGCCACCGACAACCCCGTCCCCGAGCCGCCCTTCCGCGGCACCCGCGTGATCAAGGGCATCCAGCTCAAGGAGTACGCGAGCTGGCTCGACGAGGGCGCCCTGTTCAAGGGCCAGTGGGGCCTGAAGCAGGCCCGCACCGGTGAGGGACCGTCCTACGAGGAACTCGTCGAGAGCGAGGGCCGGCCCCGGCTGCGCGGCCTGCTGGACCGGCTCCAGACGGAGAACATGCTGGAGGCGGCCGTCGTCTACGGCTACTTCCCGTGCGTCTCCAAGGACGACGACCTGATCATCCTGGACGAGC
Source organism: Streptomyces sp. NPDC006265 (assembly GCF_040613555.1). NCBI lineage: Bacteria > Bacillati > Actinomycetota > Actinomycetes > Kitasatosporales > Streptomycetaceae > Streptomyces > Streptomyces sp. NPDC006265. The sequence goes on along the minus strand of NZ_JBEXSH010000187.1, from coordinate 4,890 downwards.
AGGGCAACGAGCGCACCCGCTTCACCTTCCCGCGTCAGCGCCGGGGCCGCCGCCTGTGCCTGGCCGACTTCTTCCGCCCGGAGGAGTCCGGCGAGACCGACGTCGTCGGCCTCCAGGTCGTCACCGTCGGCTCGCGCATCGGCGAGGAGACCGCGCGGCTCTTCGAGGCCAACGCCTACCGCGACTACCTCGAACTGCACGGGCTGTCCGTGCAGCTGGCCGAGGCGCTCGCCGAGTACTGGCACGCCCGCGTGCGCTCCGAGCTCGGCTTCGCCGGCGAGGACCCCGACGAGATGCAGGGCATGTTCGAGCTGAAGTACCGGGGCGCCCGCTTCTCCCTCGGCTACGGCGCCTGCCCCAACCTGGAGGACCGGGCCAAGATCGCCGACCTGCTCGAACCGGAGCGCATCGGCGTCGAGCTGTCCGAGGAGTTCCAGCTGCACCCCGAGCAGTCCACGGACGCCATCGTGATCCACCACCCGGAGGCGAAGTACTTCAACGCCCGCTGAGCCGTCCCACCGGGCACACGGGCCAAAAGAGGCGCTTCGTCCGCGCACGACGTAGACTGGTCGGTCCACCGCAGGCCGGTTCCCCTCGTGGGAGCCGGCCTGAACGTCCCTCAAGGAGGTACGTGGATGACCAGTACGGTCCCCGCGCTCGGAACCCGCACAGCCGAAGGATCGGCCCTCCAAGCCGTGCTCCTCGACATGGACGGCACCTTGGTGGACACGGAGGGCTTCTGGTGGGACGTCGAGGTCGAGGTCTTCGCCTCCCTCGGCCACACGCTCGACGAGTCCTGGCGCCATGTCGTGGTCGGCGGCCCCATGACCCGCAGCGCGGGCTTCCTCGTCGAGGCCACCGGCGCCGACATCACCCTCGACGAGCTCACCGTGCTCCTGAACGACGGCTTCGAGGCCCGCATCGGCCGCGCCCTGCCGCTGATGCCGGGCGCCGGGCGGCTGCTCGCCGAGCTGTACGAGTACGAGATCCCCACCGCCCTCGTCTCCGCCTCCCACCGGCGCATCATCGACCGTGTCCTGACATCGCTCGGCGCCCACCACTTCGGCCTGACGGTGGCCGGTGACGAGGTGCCGCGCACCAAGCCGCACCCCGACCCGTACCTGGCCGCCGCCACCGGGCTCGGCGTGGACCCGGTACGGTGCGCCGTCATCGAGGACACCGCGACCGGGGTCGCCGCCGCCGAGGCCGCGGGCTGCCATGTCGTGGCCGTGCCCTCCGTTGCCCCCATCGCCCCGGCCCTGCGCCGCACGGTCGTGACCTCCCTCGAAGAGGTCGACCTGACATTTCTGCACGGGCTGATGACGGAAATGCGCTAGGCGTTCACCCAGCGTGCAGCGGTGTTAGGGCGGCAATTCCGAAGGTGAATTCGAACCCCGACGGACGAGCGAATTCCCGTACCTCGGAACCTGTTTACGCATGTGACGTTCCCCACGCGGTCCGGGGTCGACAGTCGATCCGGCGTGTGCTGCGCACCCCCTCCAGGGGGCTGCGGGCGTGCCCTTGTGTCCCGATTGATGGAACGCTGTACCAAAGCTTCCACTGTCGGGCCTTCGGTCTGTCCACGCCCGGTTCCGCAGCGTGATGGGTGCTCAACTCCGGTGGCTGTGAACCCTCCTGCCGGCCCCGACTAATCTCGTCGCGAGAACATCGCCCTACCCCCGTGATCCGCTGCGCCACCCCTGCATGCCGGGTACACGGAGTCGACAGCTCTGGAGAAACTCGAGCATGAACCGCAAGACTTTGGTGCTGCCGGCCGTGATCGGCCTGCTCGCGCCGGTGCTCGCCTCCTGCGGCGGGTCCGACAGCGGGAGCGGCGACAGCGGCGCGATCGTCGTCGGCACCACGGACCGGTTCACCGCCTCGAAGGACGCCCCCGCGCCTCTCGACCCCGCCTACGCCTACGACGTCGGCACCTGGAACATCCTGCGCCAGACCGTGCAAACCCTGATGATCCAGCCGCGCGGCGAGGGCGAGCCCGTACCGGAGGCCGCCGAGCGGTGCGGCTTCACCGACACCGGCAACGAGCGCTACGCCTGCACCCTTCGCGACGGCCTGAAGTTCGCAGGTGGCAACGCTGTCACGGCGGCCGATGTGAAGTACTCCATCGACCGCGCCCGGTCCCTCAAAGCCGACAGCGGCGTGTTCGCGCTGCTGTCCACCATCGACACCGTCGAGACGCAGGGCGACCGCGAGGTCATCTTCCATCTGAAGACCGCCGACGCGACCTTCCCGTACAAGCTGTCGACCCCGGTCGCCGGCATCGTCGAGCCCGACGACTACCCGAAGAACAAGCTGCGCGACGGCTTCGACCTGGAGGGCTCCGGCCCGTACACCTTCAAGGCCGACGTCGAGAACGGCGAGCTGGTCAAGGCCGAGTTCACCAAGAACCCCGACTACAAGGGGACCATCGAGGTGAACAACGACAAGGTCGACATGGTCTCCTTCAAGGACGCCGACGCCATGGGCGAGGCACTGGACAAGGGCGACATCGACCTGATGACCCGCGCCATGTCGCCGGATCAGATCCGCAAGCTCGCGGGCGACGCGGACACCGACGTCGACCTCGTCGAGATGCCCGGCCTCGAGATCCGCTACCTCGGCTTCAACACCGACGCCCCGACGGTGAAGTCCAAGGCCGTGCGCCAGGCCATGGCCCAGATCGTCAACCGCAGCGCACTGATCTCCAAGGTCTACGGCTCCCAGGCCGAGCCGCTGTACTCGCTGGTCCCGGCCAGCGTCACCGGCCACTCCAACTCGTTCTTCAACAAGTACGGCGAGCCCAGCGTCACCAAGGCCCGTTCCCTGCTCAACCAGGCGAACATCACCACGCCCGTGAAGCTGACGCTGCACTACACCACCGACCACTACGGCCCGGCCACCAAGAAGGAGTTCGAGGTCCTGCGCGAGCAGCTGAACTCCAGCGGCCTGTTCGACGTCGACATCAAGGGCACCCCCTGGGACACGTTCCGCCCGGCCGAGAAGAAGGGCGAGTACGACGTCTACGGCATGGGCTGGTTCCCGGACTTCCCGGACGCCGACAACTTCCTCGCGCCGTTCCTCGACACGGACAACACCCTCGGCTCGCCGTACGACAACAGCCGCATCCGCAACACCCTGATCCCGGAATCCCGCCGTGAGGCGGACCGGCTGTCCGCCTCCTCCAGCCTGACGGACATTCAGGACATCGTCGCCGGCGACGTGCCGGTGCTGCCGCTGTGGCAGGGCAAGCAGTACGTCGCCGCCCGCGACGACGTCACGGGTACCGCCTACGCGCTCAACTCCGCCTCGACACTCCAGCTGTGGGAGCTCGGGCGGGGCGTGAGCGGCTGACGCACCCGCTGGATCCCCGGGGCCTGCGACCGCGGCCCCCGGGGAGCCGTGCCCCGGAGCCAGGGACATGCTCCGGGAGTTCTCGAGAACCGACGACAAGGCACACACGTGAAGATACGCAACCAGTGGCCGGTCCTGCCCATCATGGCGGGCCTCGCCTCCGGACTGCTGACCGGCTGCGGCACGGAGAGCGGAGACTCCGCGGGGGACGGCTCCAACGTGGTGGTGGGGATGTCCGACGACGTCCTGGCCACGGACCCGGCCTCCGGCTACGACCCCGGCTCCTGGCTGTTGTTCAACAACGTCTTCCAGTCGCTGCTGAGCTTCCCCAAGGGCGCCACGGAACCGCAGCCCGAGGCCGCCGAGAGCTGCGCGTTCACCGATACGCAGACCACGGTCTACACGTGCACGCTGAAGGACGGCCTCAAGTTCAGCAACGGTGACGAGCTCACCTCCGAGGACGTCAAGTTCTCCTTCGACCGCATGCTGAAGATCAACGACCCCGACGGGCCCGCGATCATGTTCCCCATGCTGGACAAGGTCGAGACCCCGGACAAGAAGACGGTCGTCTTCCGCCTCAACACGGCCGACGCCACCTTCCCGAGCAAGATCGCCTCCGGTGCCGGCTCCATCGTCGACCACGGCCAGTACGACGCGGACGGGCTCCGCAAGGACGGCAAGGCGGTCGGCTCGGGCCCCTACCAGCTCGACTCCTTCGACGACGGGCAGGCGGTCTTCTCCGTCAACGAGAACTACAAGGGCACCGCCAAGGTGAACAACACCGGCGTGACGCTCAAGTTCTTCGACGGCGACCAGACAGCCCTGAAGCAGGCCATCCAGAACGGGGATGTCGACATCGCCTACCGCGGTCTCACCGCGGGCGACATCGCCGACACCGAGAAGGCCGACGACGGCACCGGCGCCGAGGTCGTCGAGGGCAGCAGCGCCGAGGTCCAGCACCTGGTGTTCAACATGGACGACCCGGTCGCCGGAAAGCTCGGCGTCCGCAAGGCCATCGCCCACCTGCTCGACCGCGAAGCCCTCATCAAGAACGTCTACCAGGGCACCGCCGCCCCGCTGTACTCGATCATCCCGGCCGGCATCGCGGGCCACAACACGGCCTTCTTCGACACCTACGGCGCCCGCCCGTCCAAGGCGAAGGCCCAGGCCGCGCTGCGCGAGGACGGCATCACCGGCAAGGTGAAGCTGACCCTCTGGTCGACCCCGTCCCGCTACGGCCCCGCGACCGACCAGGAGCTGAACGCCATCGCCGGCCAGCTCAACGCCAGCGGCCTGTTCGACGCCAACGTCAAGTCCGTCTCCTTCGGCCAGTACGAGAAGGACATCGCGGCCGGCAAGTACGGCGTCTACGTGAAGGGCTGGGTGCCGGACTACCCCGACGCCGACAACTTCACGGCTCCCTTCTTCGGCAAGGGCAACGTGCTGAGCAACAACTACGACAACGGCACGACCAGCATCGGGGTCATGATCCGCTTGCCGTTCTCGGCGATGAACAGCTTGGTGCCGTGATAGCGGTCG
>NZ_JBEXSH010000186.1:0-11950 GCF_040613555.1 Streptomyces sp. NPDC006265 | reverse complement strand
GCGCGATCGAGGCGGGCGCGCTGCCGTCGCTGCTGCCGGGCGGGCGCCCGGCCACCGACCCGCGTGCGCGTGACGAGGTCGCAGGCGTCTGGGGCGTCGCCGGCCTCCCGCACCGTTACGGCCGCGACACCGGCCAGATCGTGGAGGCCGCCGCGACCGGCGAGCTCCAGGCCCTGCTGGTGGCGGGCGTGGAGATCGCCGACCTGCCCGACCCGGCACGCGCGCGTGCGGCGCTGGACGAGGTGGGCTTCCTGGTCTCGCTGGAACTGCGGCCGAGCGAGGTCAGCCGCAAGGCCGATGTCGTCCTGCCCGTCGCCGCGGTCGCCGAGAAGGCCGGCACCTTCCTCAACTGGGAAGGCCGCATCCGCTTCTTCGAGGCAGCCCTCAAGCCCGACCAGATGACCCGCCGCACCGCGCCCAGCGACGCGCGCGTGCTGCAGATGCTGGCCGACGCCATGGACATCCACCTCGGACTGCCGGATCTGCGCACCGTACGCGGTGAGATCGACCGGCTCGGCGCCTGGGACGGACCGCGGGCCGGTGAGCCCCTGGAGACCGCGGCCGCGCTTTCGCGGCCCGCCGCCGGGGAAGCCGTGCTCGCGGGGCACCGGCTGCTGCTCGACCAAGGCGTCCTCCAGCAGGGCGACGAGGCCCTCGCCGGCACCCGGCACGCCGCACGCGCGCGGGTGTCGTCCGCGACGGCCGCCGAGGCGGGCGTCAAGGACGGCGACCTGCTCGCGGTGACCGGCCCCCAGGGGGTCGTGGAACTCCCGCTCCAGATCAGTGACATGCCGGACCGGGTGGTGTGGCTGCCGCTGAACTCCACCGGCGGCGGCGTCGCCTCCGACACCGGGGCGCGGCCCGGCTCCCTCGTCCGCATCGGCCCGGCGACGCTCGCCGGCGAGGCCCCCAAGGAGGTGGAGGCATGAGCCCGTACCTCGCCGCTGAAGACCTCTCGATGTTCGGCACCGACCCCTGGTGGCTGGTCGTCATCAAGGCGGTGTTCTGCTTCGCCTTCCTGATGGTGACCGTGCTGGTCTCCATCGTGATGGAGCGCAAGGTCGTCGCCTGGATGCAGCTGCGCATCGGCCCCAACCGGCACGGCCCCTGGGGCATGCTCCAGTCGCTCGCCGACGGCATCAAACTGATGCTGAAGGAGGACGTGATCGTCAAGCGCGCGGACAAGGCGGTCTACGTCCTCGCGCCCGTCATCGCGGCCATCCCGGCCTTCATGGCGATCGCGGTGATCCCGTTCGGCCCGGCCGGCAACGAGATCTCGATCTTCGGCCAGCGCACCACGATGCAGCTCACCGACCTGCCGATCGCGCTGCTCTACATCCTCGCGGTCGCCTCGGTCGGCATCTACGGCATCGTGCTGGCGGGCTGGAGCTCCGGCTCGACGTACCCGCTGCTGGGCGGTCTGCGCTCGTGCGCGCAGATGATCTCCTACGAGATCGCGATGGGCGCCGCCTTCGCCTCCGTCTTCCTCTACTCGGGGTCCATGTCGACCTCGACGATCGTCGAGCAGCAGGCCGACCGCTGGTACATCGTGCTGCTGCCGGTCTCCTTCGTCATCTACATCGTCACGATGGTCGGTGAGACCAACCGCGCCCCGTTCGACATGCCGGAGTCCGAGGGCGACCTGGTCGGCGGCTTCAACACCGAGTACTCGTCGATCAAGTTCGCGATGTTCATGCTCGCCGAGTACGTCAACATGGTGACGGTCTCGGCCGTCGCCATCACGCTGTTCCTCGGCGGCTGGCGGGCCCCCTGGCCCGTCAGCACCTTCTGGGAGGGCGCCAACCACGGCTGGTGGCCGCTGTTGTGGTTCACGGTCAAGGTCCAGCTGCTGCTGTTCATGTTCATCTGGATCCGCGGCACCCTCCCGCGCGTCCGCTACGACCAGCTGATGAAGCTCGGCTGGAAGGTCCTCATCCCGGTCTCGCTGGTGTGGCTGATGCTCGTCGCGAGCGTGCGGGCCTTCCGGAACGAGGGCTACGGCTTCGCCGACATCGCCCTGTACGTGGGCGGCGGCGTCCTCGCCCTGCTGCTGCTCTCCTTCGTCGTCGACATGTTCCGCGAGAAGGCCAAGAAGGCCGAACAGCCGGTCGATACCCCGGCCGCCTTCGACCCGATGGCGGGCGGATTCCCCGTACCGCCCCTGCCCGGACAGGAACTTCCGCCGGTCCCGCGCCGCTCGCGCCGCGAGCGGGAGCTGATTGTCAGTGGTGGGCCCGATACTCAGAGTGACGAATCTCTGGGCGGATCTACGGATGGAAAGGAGGCGTCCGATGGCTGAGGAACTCGAGGGTTCGAAGGCTGAGGAACCCAAGGACACCAAGCCCGGTTTCCAGAACCCCGTGGCCGGCTTCGGCGTGACCTTCAAGGCCATGTTCAAGAAGCGGCTGACCGAGCAGTACCCGGAGCAGCAGAAGACCACGGCTCCGCGCTTCCACGGACGGCACCAGCTCAACCGCCATCCGGACGGCCTGGAGAAGTGTGTCGGCTGCGAACTGTGCGCCTGGGCCTGCCCCGCCGACGCCATCTATGTCGAGGGCGCGGACAACACCGACGAGGAGCGCTACTCGCCGGGCGAGCGGTACGGCCGCGTCTACCAGATCAACTACGCCCGCTGCATCCTGTGCGGCCTGTGCATCGAGGCCTGCCCCACGCGCGCGCTCACCATGACCAACGAGTTCGAGCTGGCCGACTCCAGCCGGGCCAACCTCATCTACACCAAGGAGCAGCTGCTCGCCGGTCTGGAGGAGGGCATGGTCGACTCGCCCCACGCCATCTACCCCGGGACGGACGAGCAGGACTACTACCGGGGCCTGGTGACGGAGGCGGCGCCCGGCACCGAGCAGCAGGTCGCCCACTCCGAGGGCGAGGTCGTGCAGGAGGCCGACTCGACCTTCGGCGGGACGGAACCGGCGTCGGAGAAGGTGATCGGGCGATGACCACCCAGCTCGCCGCCTACTCCACCTCCACCGCGGAGGCCGTCCAGTTCTGGATCCTCGGCACCGTCGCGGTGCTCGGCGCCCTGGGCACCATCCTCATGAAGAGGGCCGTGCACAGCGCGCTCTGCCTCGCGGGCACCATGATCGTCCTGGCGGTGTTCTACCTCGCCAACGGCGCGTACTTCCTGGGTGTCGTCCAGATCATCGTCTACACCGGCGCGATCATGATGCTGTTCCTGTTCGTGGTGATGCTCGTCGGCGTCACCGCGGCGGACTCCCTGAAGGAGACCATCAGAGGCCAGCGGTGGCTGGCCCTGCTGTGCGGGCTCGGCTTCGGCGTCCTGCTGATCGCCGGGATCGGCAACGCGTCCCTGACGGAGTTCAACGGCATCGGTCAGGCGAACGCCGGGGGCAACGTGGAGGGCCTCGCCGCCCTCCTCTTCACCAGGTACGTCTTCGCGTTCGAGATCACCGGCGCCCTGCTCATCACGGCCGCCGTCGGCGCCATGGTGCTCACCCACCGCGAGCGCACCGAGCGCGCCAAGACGCAGCGGGAGCTCGCCGAGGAGCGCGTGCGCGAGGGCAAGCAGCTGCCGCCGCTGCCGGCGCCCGGTGTCTACGCCCGGCACAACGCGGTCGACATCGCGGGCCTGCTGCCCGACGGCACCCCGTCCGACCTCACCGTCAGCAAGACCCTGCGCGAGCGCGGCCAGATCCGTGACGTGTCGCAGGAGGCGCTCAACGACCTCAAGGCCCTGGAGCAGCGGTCCGAGGAGCGTCTCGGGCGCAGGGCGGTCGGGCCGGCGAAGTTCCAGCGGCCCGAGGAGGCGTCGAAGTGAACCCCGTCAACTACCTCTACCTCGCGGCCCTGTTGTTCACGATCGGCGCCACCGGCGTGCTCATCAGGCGCAACGCGATCGTCGTGTTCATGTGCATCGAGCTCATGCTCAACGCCTGCAACCTCGCGTTCGTCGCCTTCTCCCGGATGCACGGCAACCTCGACGGGCAGATCATCGCCTTCTTCACGATGGTCGTCGCCGCCGCCGAGGTCGTGGTCGGGCTCGCGATCATCGTGTCCCTGTTCCGTGCCCGCCACTCGGCCTCGGTCGACGACGCCAGCCTGATGAAGCTGTAAGGGGTCGGAAGAATCGTGGAGAACCTCATTGCGCTGCTGGTGGCGGCGCCCCTGCTCGGAGCGGCGGTCCTGCTGTGCGGCGGGCGGCGGCTGGACGCCGTCGGCCACTGGATCGGCACGCTGCTCGCGGCCGTCTCCTTCGTGCTCGGCCTGGTGCTGTTCACCGACATGCTGGGCCAGGACGCCGAACACCGCGAGTTGTCCCAGCACCTGTACAGCTGGGTCCCGGTGGAAGGCTTCCAGGCGGACGTCGGCTTCCAGCTCGACCAGCTGTCCATGACGTTCGTGCTGCTGATCACGGGCGTCGGATCGCTGATCCACCTGTATTCCGTCGGGTACATGGAGCACGACGAGCGGCGCCGCCGCTTCTTCGGCTATCTGAACCTGTTCCTCGCGGCGATGCTGATCCTCGTCCTCGCCGACAACTACCTGCTGCTGTACGTCGGCTGGGAGGGCGTCGGTCTCGCCTCCTACCTGCTGATCGGCTTCTGGCAGCACAAGCCCAGCGCCGCCACGGCCGCGAAGAAGGCCTTCCTGGTCAACCGCGTCGGCGACATGGGCCTGTCCATCGCGATCATGCTGATGTTCCTGTGGTTCGGCACCTTCGCCTTCGGGCCGGTGCTCGGCAGCCACACGGAGGCCGGGCTCGCCGGTGCCGCCGGTGAGGACAAGCTGACAGCCATCGCGCTGATGCTGCTCCTCGCCGCCTGCGGCAAGTCCGCCCAGGTGCCGCTGCAGTCCTGGCTCGGGGACGCGATGGAGGGCCCGACCCCGGTCTCGGCCCTCATCCACGCCGCGACCATGGTGACGGCGGGCGTCTACCTGATCGTCCGCTCCGCGGCCGTCTTCAACGGCGCCCCGGACGCGCAGCTGGTCGTCACCATCGTCGGTGCGGTCACGCTGCTGTTCGGTGCGATCGTCGGTTGCGCGAAGGACGACATCAAGAAGGCCCTGGCCGGCTCGACCATGTCGCAGATCGGCTACATGATCCTCGCCGCCGGCCTCGGCCCCATCGGCTACGTCTTCGCGATCATGCACCTGGTGACGCACGGCTTCTTCAAGGCCGGCCTGTTCCTCGGCGCCGGCTCGGTCATGCACGGCATGAACGACGAGGTCGACATGCGCCGCTACGGCGGCCTGCGGAAGTACATGCCGGTCACCTTCGTCACCTTCGGCCTCGGCTACCTGGCCATCATCGGCTTCCCGGGCCTGTCCGGCTTCTTCTCCAAGGACAAGATCATCGAGGCGGCGTTCGCCAAGGGCGGCACCGAGGGCTGGATCCTCGGCGCCTGCGCCCTGCTCGGCGCGGCCATCACCGCGTTCTACATGACGCGCGTGATGCTGATGACGTTCTTCGGCGAGGAGCGCTGGCGCAACGCCCCGACGCCGTCCCCGGCACAGCCGGACGTGGAGCCCGCCGCCGAGACGCGCGGCGAGTACACCCCGCCGCACCCGCACGAGTCGCCGAAGGTCATGACGATCCCGATGATCGTGCTGGCCGTCGGGTCGGTGGCGGGAGGCGCCTTCTTCAGCATCGGCGACCGGTTCATGCACTGGCTCGAGCCGGTCACCGGGCACAGCCACGGCAACCCGCCGATCAGCGCGGGCGTGGTCACCGGCGCGACCGTCGCCTGCATGATCATCGGCGTCGCCATCGCCTGGGCCCAGTACGGCCGCCGCCCGGTCCCGGCCGTCGCCCCGCGCGGCTCGCTGTTCACCAGGGCGGCCCGGCGCGACCTGCTCCAGGACGACTTCAACCACGTCGTGCTGGTCCGCGGCGGGGAGCACCTCACGCGCTCCCTGGTCTACGTCGACCACACCCTGGTCGACGGCGTCGTCAACGGCACGGCGGCCTCGGTCGGCGGCCTCTCCGGGCGGATGCGCAAGCTGCAGAACGGCTTCGCCCGCTCCTACGCGGTCTCGATGTTCGGGGGTGCGGCGGTCATCGTCGCCGCGACCCTGCTGATGAGGGCGGTCTGATACCGATGTCCTTTCCTCTGCTGACAGCGACAGCGGCGCTCCCGGCCGTCGGGGCGATCGCCACGGCGGCCGTACCGGCCGCGAAGCGCACCGCCGCCAAGTGGCTGGCGCTGCTCTTCTCGCTCGCCACGCTCGTCCTGGCGATCACCGTCCTGGTCCGCTTCGACCCGGACGGCGACCGCTACCAGCTCACCGAGTCCCACGCCTGGATCGCGGACTTCGGCGTCCGCTACGAACTGGGTGTGGACGGCATCGGGGTGGCGCTGGTCGCGCTGACCGCCCTGCTGATCCCGTTCATCATCCTCGCCGGCTGGCACGACGCCGACCCCCTGGAGACCGGCAGCAGCCGGTGGCGGCCGACGCAGGGCTTCTTCGCCCTGATCCTCGCCGTCGAGGCGATGGTGATCCTCTCCTTCGAGGCCACCGACGTCTTCCTCTTCTACATCTTCTTCGAAGCCATGCTGATCCCGATGTACTTCCTCATCGGCGGCTTCGGGGACCGTGCCCACGAGCACGGCGAGAAGGCGGCGGCGACCCAACGGTCCTACGCGGCCGTCAAGTTCCTCCTCTACAACCTGGTCGGCGGCCTGATCATGCTGGCCGCGGTGATCGGCCTGTACGTGGTCGCCGGGAACTTCTCGCTCCAGGAGATCGCCGAGGCCCGTGCCAACGGCACGCTCGACATGGCGACCAACACCGAACGCTGGCTGTTCCTCGGCTTCTTCTTCGCCTTCGCGGTGAAGGCGCCGCTGTGGCCGCTGCACACCTGGCTGCCCAACGCCATGCAGGAGTCCACCGCCCCGGTCGCCGTGCTCATCACGGCGGTCGTCGACAAGGTCGGCACCTTCGCGATGCTCCGCTTCTGCCTCCAGCTGTTCCCGGAGGCCAGCAAGTGGGCCACGCCCGCCATCCTCGTCCTCGCCCTGATCAGCATCATCTACGGGGCGCTGCTCGCGGTCGGCCAGCGGGACATCAAGCGGCTGGTGGCGTACGCGTCGATCTCCCACTTCGGCTTCATCATCATGGGCATCTTCGCGATGACCAGCCAGGGACAGTCCGGTGCGACGCTCTACATGATCAACCACGGCATCTCGACGGCCGCGCTGATGCTGGTGGCGGGCTTCCTGATCTCCCGGCGCGGCTCGCGGCTCATCGCCGACTACGGCGGAGTGCAGAAGGTCGCCCCGGTGCTCGCCGGCACGTTCCTGATCGGCAGCCTCGCGACCCTGTCCCTGCCGGGGCTGGCGCCGTTCGTCAGTGAGTTCCTGGTCCTGGTGGGCACGTTCACGCGTTACCCGGTGATCGGCATCATCGCCACCTTCGGCATCGTCCTCGCCGCGCTCTACACCCTCGTCCTCTACCAGCGGACGATGACAGGCCCGGTGAAGCCGGAGGTCTCCGCGATGCCTGACCTCAGGATCCGTGAGCTCGTGGTGGTCGCCCCGCTGGTCGTCCTGCTGATCTTCCTGGGCGTCTACCCGAAGCCCGTCACGCAGATCATCGATCCGGCGGTCAAACAGACCATGTCCGACGTACAGAAGAAGGACCCCCAGCCCGAGGTGGAGGCGGCCAAGTGAGCGCAACAGCCGTCCACAGCCTGTGGACAACCGCGGCCGACCCGATCACCAAGATCGACGCGCCGAAGTTCGAGTACGGCCAGCTGTCGCCGACCCTGATCGTCGTCGGCGCGGCGATCATCGGGATCCTGATCGAGGCGTTCGTCCCGCGGAAATCGCGTTACTACGCCCAGATGTTCGTGTCCGTCGTCGCGCTCGCCGCCGCCTTCGCCGCGGTCGTGGCACTCGCGGCCGATGGGTACGGCACGACCAAGGCGCACATCGCCGCCATGGGCGCGATCGCCGTCGACGGGCCGGCCCTGTTCCTCCAGGGCACGATCCTGCTGGCGGCCCTGGTGGGCCTGTTCACCTTCGCCGAGCGGCGCCTCGACCCGGTCGTGCACGGCAACCGCGTCGACTCCTTCGCCGCGCAGGCCGCGTCCGTGCCGGGCAGCGAGAGCGAGAAGGCCGCGGTCAAGGCCGGGTTCACCACCACCGAGGTGTTCCCCCTGCTGCTGTTCGCCGTCGCCGGCATGCTGATCTTCCCGGCGGCCAACGACCTGCTGACGCTGTTCGTGGCGCTGGAGGTCCTCTCCCTGCCGCTGTACCTGCTGTGCGCCCTGGCCCGCCGCAAGCGGCTCATGTCGCAGGAGGCGGCGGTCAAGTACTTCCTGCTCGGCGCCTTCGCCTCCGCGTTCACCCTGTTCGGCATCGCGCTGCTCTACGGTTACGCGGGCTCGATGTCGTACGCGACGATCGCGCAGGTCGTCGACGGCACCGTGCAGGACGTCAATCCGGCGCTCGCCGGTACCATGGGCAACGACGCGCTGCTGCTGATCGGCGCCGCGCTGCTGGTCATGGGCCTGCTGTTCAAGGTGGGCGCGGTGCCGTTCCACATGTGGACGCCGGACGTGTACCAGGGCGCGCCGACTCCGGTGACCGGCTTCATGGCGGCGGCGACGAAGGTGGCGGCGTTCGGCGCGCTGCTGCGGCTGCTGTACGTCGTGCTGCCGGGCCTGCGCTGGGACTGGCGCCCGGTCATGTGGGCCGTGGCCATCGTCACCATGCTGGGCGGTGCGATCGTCGCGATCACGCAGACCGACATCAAACGGCTGCTGGCGTACTCGTCGATCGCGCACGCCGGGTTCATCCTCGCGGGTGTCATCGCGACCACGCCCGACGGCGTCTCGTCGGTGCTGTTCTACCTGGCGGCGTACTCGTTCGTGACGATCGGCGCCTTCGCGGTGGTCACGCTCGTCCGTGACGCCGGGGGCGAGGCGACGCACCTGTCCAAGTGGGCGGGGCTCGGGCGCAGGTCCCCGCTGGTGGCGGCCGTGTTCGCGGTGTTCCTGCTGGCCTTCGCGGGCATTCCGCTGACGTCCGGCTTCGCCGGGAAGTTCGCCGTGTTCAAGGCGGCGGCGGAGGGCGGGGCCGCCCCGCTCGTCGTGATCGGTGTGATCTCGTCGGCGATCGCGGCGTTCTTCTACATCCGCGTCATCGTGCTGATGTTCTTCAGCGAGCCGCGGCCGGAGGGCCCGACGGTGGCCGTGCCGTCGCCGCTGACGATGACGGCGATCGGGGTGGGCGTGGCGGTCACGCTGGTGCTCGGTGTGGCGCCGCAGTACTTCCTGGATCTGGCGGGGCAGGCGGGCGTGTTCGTCCGCTGACGTCCGCGTAGGGCTGTATGGGGTCCGGTCTCCTTCGGGAGCCGGGCCCTGCGGCGTTTCCGGGCGGGCGGCCGCCGTGCCGAGCCATGTCGAACGTATGTATGTGCACCGCCTTCACCGGGCGGGGCCTGTGGACAACTCCGGGGCTGTCGGTGCGGGCGCCTATGGTGGACGCAGTGGTCGAGGCGCGACACACGGGGGACGCAACGATGGGCGCGACGGGCGGGACGGGTGTGATGACGGAACTGGACGCGGTGACCGGAGCCGGGGGTACCGGGGCCGGTGGTACCGGGGCCGGGATCGGCGCGGGCAGTGGTCCCGCCGGGCCCCTCGGCGCCGACGCGAGCGAGGCGCTGGTCGCGCTGCACCGGGTCTTCGGATACGAGGCCTTCCGGGGTGAGCAGGAAGCGGTCATCGAGCATGTGGTGGCGGGCGGCGACGCCGTCGTGCTCATGCCTACCGGCGGCGGAAAGTCGCTGTGCTACCAGATCCCGTCCCTGGTCCGGCCGGGTACGGGTGTGGTCGTCTCTCCGCTCATCGCCCTGATGCAGGACCAGGTGGATGCCCTGCGGGCGCTGGGCGTGCGGGCCGGGTTCATGAACTCCACGCAGGACTTCGACGAGCGGCGGATGGTGGAGGCCGAGTTCCTCGCCGGCGAGCTGGACCTGCTGTACCTGGCGCCGGAGCGGCTGCGGCTGGGAGGCACGCTCGACCTGCTCTCCCGCGGCAAGATCTCCGTCTTCGCGATCGACGAGGCGCACTGCGTCTCCCAGTGGGGCCACGACTTCCGGCCCGACTACCTCGCGCTGTCCCTGCTCGGCGAGCGCTGGCCGGACGTGCCGCGGATCGCGCTGACGGCGACGGCCACGCACGCGACGCACCAGGAGATCACCGAGCGGCTGAACATGCCGGCGGCCCGGCACTTCGTGGCGAGCTTCGACCGGCCCAACATCCAGTACCGGATCGTGCCCAAGGCCGACCCGAAGAAGCAGCTGCTGAGCTTCCTGCGCGAGGAGCACGCGGGCGACGCGGGCATCGTCTACTGCCTGTCGCGCAACTCGGTGGATAAGACCGCCGAGTTCCTCAGCCGCAACGGTGTCGAGGCGGTGCCGTACCACGCGGGCCTGGACGCGGGCACCCGCGCGGCCCACCAGTCCCGCTTCCTGCGGGAGGACGGCCTGGTCGTGGTGGCGACCATCGCCTTCGGGATGGGCATCGACAAGCCGGATGTCCGTTTCGTCGCCCACCTCGACCTGCCCAAGTCGGTCGAGGGCTACTACCAGGAGACGGGCCGGGCCGGCCGCGACGGGCTGCCGTCGACAGCCTGGATGGCCTACGGACTGAACGACGTCATACAGCAGCGCAAGCTGATCCAGTCCGGAGAGGGGGACGAGGCATTCCGGCGCCGGGCCCAGGCCCACCTGGACTCGATGCTGGCGCTGTGCGAGACGGCCCAGTGCCGCCGGGGCCAGCTCCTCGCCTACTTCGGCCAGGACCCGGACCTGTCCGGCTGCGGCAACTGCGACACCTGCCTGACCCCACCGGAGACCTGGGACGGCACCGTCGCGGCGCAGAAGGCACTGTCCACGGTGGTCCGGCTGCAGCGGGAGCGCGGGCAGAAGTTCGGCGCGGTGCAGATCGTCGACATCCTGCTGGGGAAGCGGACCGGCAAGGTCATCCAGTTCGACCACGACCAGCTGTCCGTGTTCGGCATCGGCGAGGAGCTCACCGAGGGCGAATGGCGGGGTGTCATCCGGCAGTTGCTCGCCCAGGGGCTGCTCTCGGTGGAGGGCGAGTACGGCACGCTGGTGCTGACCGAGGCCAGCGGGGCGGTGCTGCGGCGGGAGCGGGACGTGCCGCTGCGCAAGGAGCCCGAGAAGCCGGTGACCTCCCGGTCGGGGTCCTCGTCCACGGGCTCCGGGCGGGGCGAGCGCAAGGGCAAGGGCAAGGCGGTCGCCGCCGAGCTGCCCGAGGAGCTGCTGCCGGCCTTCGAGGCGCTGCGCGCATGGCGCGCCGAACAGGCCCGTGAGCAGGGCGTCCCCGCGTACGTGATCTTCCACGACGCCACACTGCGGGAGATCGCCACGGTGTGGCCGACGTCGGTGGGGGAGCTCGGCGGGATCAGCGGGGTCGGCGAGAAGAAGCTCACCACGCACGGCGAGGGTGTGCTGGAGGTGCTCGCGTCGCTGGGCGGGCCGGCGGGCGCTGCTCCTGAGGGTGACTCGCCCTCCGGCCGGGCGACCGGCCAGACTCCGGCTCAGGACTCCGCTCAGGACTCCGCTCAGGACGCGGGCGATCCGGACTACTGGCCGGAGATGGACGCGGAGCCGGAGCCCGACGACTGGAGATAGAGGCCGGGCTCCGGCCGGGGCACAGGGATGGGCGGGCCGCCGGACCGGTCACAACGCCCGCCCTGCGTATGCCCTGACATCCGCGTCGGAGTCCGTCGTGGCCGTGGCGAGCGCCGCCCGGTCCTCTTCGGTGCCACGGTGCCGGGTCGGTGCCAGGACGCCACCGGCCGCCGGCCGGTTCGCCCCCGCGCGCCGCCGACCGCCGGGCCGGTAGCCCCCGAGACCTAGCGGCCGCCGAGCCGCTCTCGCGCGAGCCACCGGCCGCCGAGCCGGTGCGCCCGAGAGCCACCGACCGCCGGCCCGG
>NZ_JBEXSH010000185.1:0-11960 GCF_040613555.1 Streptomyces sp. NPDC006265 | reverse complement strand
GTGGATGCGGGGTTGGCCATTGGATATGACGCGATGTAACGCTAGTGGTCGAGTGGGCGGGCCTCGATCTCCGCCTCGGTGGGCAGATAGGCGCGTTCGATCACCGGGAGCTGACGGGGGTGGATCGCGGCCCGGCCGAGGAATCCCAGGGCGCGGCCGTGGGCGCAGGAGGCCGCCAGCCCGTCCAGGTCGCGGGTGTCCGGGTGGACGGACTGGGGCGGAGGGGGCAGACCGGCGGCCCGGGCCACCACCACCCGGGAGCGGAGCCAGTCGAGGCCGGTGTCGTGGCCAGGCCCAGCAGTGCGCCGCGTGCGCGTGCGCGGAGCCCGGCGGCGTCTCCGGGTGCCGGGACGGAGGGGATGCAGGCGATCGATGCCATACGGCATGTGCCCCACTCCGGTGACTCCGCCGAGCCTCACGTGCCCCAGCATCACCCGGTCGACATCTGGGCACACTGATGATCAAGTGAGCGCGAAACGGTAAAGCCGCAGGTTAGCGCAGCCTTTCCTTGCTGGCGAGGTCGGAATTCGGGGCGTAGTTTGTGGGTCGTAAAACTCTGGAATCTGTCCAAAGAGCGGGGAGTGGGGATCTTCCATGGCCATCATCGACACCGAGGCGACGCTGCACGAGGCGCACCGGGACAATCACACGCACCGGGACGTGAACGGCGGCTGGCTGCGTCCCGCGGTGTTCGGTGCGATGGACGGCCTCGTCTCCAATCTCGCTCTGATGGCCGGTGTGGCCGGCGGAGCGGTCGGCCAGCACACCGTGGTCCTGAGCGGGCTGGCGGGCCTGGCCGCCGGCGCCTTTTCCATGGCCGCCGGCGAGTACACCTCCGTCGCCTCGCAGCGCGAGCTCGTCGAGGCCGAGCTGGACGTGGAGCGGCGCCAGCTGCGCAAGCACCCCAAGGACGAGGAGGCCGAGCTCGCCGCGCTCTACGAGTCGAGGGGCGTCGAGTCGGGGCTGGCCCGCGAGGTCGCGCGGCAACTGTCGATGGACCCCGAGCAGGCCCTGGAGATCCACGCCCGGGAGGAACTGGGCATCGACCCCGGTGATCTGCCCTCGCCGACCGTGGCCGCGGTGTCGAGTTTCGGCTCCTTCGCGCTGGGCGCGCTGATTCCCGTCCTGCCCTATCTGCTGGGCGCGAACAGCATGTGGCAGGCGGTGCTGCTGGCGCTGCTGGGGCTCTTCCTGTGCGGTGCGGTGGTAGCCAAGGTGACGGCACGCACATGGTGGTACAGCGGGCTTCGGCAGCTGTTGCTGGGAGGCGCGGCGGCTGGTGTGACGTACGCCCTGGGCACCGTGTTCGGAACGGCCGTAGGATAGCGCGGCTCGGACCTATGCAAGGGACCGCATAGGTGGCCGTTACTCACTGGTTTCAAATGCGGAACCAGCGGGCATGAGCCGTAAGCGCTGCGGGCAACGACGCTCGCCGCGCACCCCCAGCGGGGTGGCGACGACGCCTGTCCCGCTCCTCGGGCCGATGGAAACCGATCTGACCCGATCGTTCCGTGCGGCCCCTCCATAGCCTCCACCGCAGGCGCGGTACCCCCGCCGCGCACCCGCGGTGTCCGCATGTTGGAACGGATTATCCCGGTTCCCGAGAGCCGCTCCATCATGTAACCTGCACGAAATTTTGCGATCACGCGAGGGCCAACGTCGTCCCTCGGCACTTGCATATGCCACATGACGACGACGGGAGAGCCGATGCGTACGCCGCGCCAGCCGTCCCAGCATTCCGCGAATGGCCAGAACTGGTCCTTCATGGATGCTCGCCCTGCTGCGCAGGGTATGTACGACCCCCGCAACGAGCACGACGCCTGCGGCGTCGGCTTCGTCGCCACCCTCACCGGCGAGGCGTCCCACACCCTGGTCGAGCAGGCTCTGACCGTCCTGCGCAACCTCGAACACCGCGGCGCCACCGGCTCCGAGCCCGACTCCGGCGACGGCGCCGGCATCCTGTCGCAGGTCCCGGACGCCTTCTTCCGTGACGTGGCCGGATTCGAACTGCCCGACGCCGGTGCCTACGCCGTCGGCATCGCTTTCCTGCCGGAGGACTCCACCGCCGACGCCGTCTCGCAGATCGAGACGATCGCCGCCGACGAGGGCATCACCGTCCTCGGCTGGCGCGAGGTGCCGGTCGCCCCCCAGTTGCTGGGAGCCACCGCCCGGTCGACCATGCCGGTCTTCCGCCAGATCTTCGTCAGCGACGGCGCTTCGGAGGGCATCGCCCTCGACCGCAAGGCCTTCGTGCTGCGCAAGCGTGCCGAGCGCGAGGCCGGCGTGTACTTCCCGTCGCTGTCCGCGCGGACCATCGTCTACAAGGGCATGCTGACCACCGGCCAGCTCGAGCCCTTCTTCCCGGACCTGTCCGACCGCCGCTTCGCCTCCGCGATCGCGCTCGTGCACTCCCGGTTCTCGACGAACACGTTCCCGTCGTGGCCGCTGGCCCACCCGTACCGCTTCGTCGCGCACAACGGTGAGATCAACACCGTCAAGGGCAACCGCAACTGGATGGTGGCCCGCGAGTCGCAGCTCGTCTCGGACCTGTTCGGGTCCGACGACAAGGCCATCGACCGGATCTTCCCGGTCTGTACGCCGGACGCCTCCGACTCCGCCTCCTTCGACGAGGTCCTCGAACTCCTGCACCTGGGCGGCCGCTCCCTGCCGCACTCCGTGCTGATGATGATCCCGGAGGCGTGGGAGAACCACGACTCCATGGACGCGGCCCGGCGCGCCTTCTACCAGTTCCACTCCACGCTGATGGAGCCCTGGGACGGCCCGGCCTGCGTCACCTTCACCGACGGCAAGCAGGTCGGCGCGGTCCTCGACCGCAACGGCCTTCGCCCCGGCCGCTACTGGGTCACCGACGACGGCCTCGTCGTCCTCGGCTCCGAGGTCGGCGTCCTGGACATCGATCCCTCCAAGGTCGTCCGCAAGGGCCGTCTGCAGCCCGGCCGCATGTTCCTCGTCGACACCGTCGAGCACCGCATCATCGAGGACGACGAGATCAAGGCCCAGCTCGCCGCCGAGAACCCCTACGCGGAGTGGATCGAAGCCGGCGAGATCGAGCTCGAGGACCTGCCCGAGCGCGAGCACATCGTGCACACGCACGCCTCGGTCACCCGCCGCCAGCAGACCTTCGGCTACACCGAGGAGGAGCTGCGCGTCCTGGTGGCGCCGATGGCCAAGGCCGGCGCCGAGCCGATCGGCTCGATGGGCACCGACTCGCCGATCGCCGCGCTGTCGGACCGCCCGCGGCTGCTCTTCGACTACTTCACCCAGCTGTTCGCGCAGGTCACCAACCCGCCGCTGGACGCCATCCGCGAGGAACTGGTCACCTCCCTGCGCTCGTCGCTGGGCCCCCAGGGCAACCTGCTGGAGCCGAACGCGGCCTCCTGTCGCAGCGTCCTGCTGCCCTTCCCGGTGATCGACAACGACGAGCTGGCCAAGCTCATCCACATCAACGCCGACGGCGACATGCCCGGCTTCAAGGCCGCGACCCTGTCCGGCCTGTACCGGGTGCACGGCGGCGGTGACGCGCTGGCCGCGCGGATCGAGGAGATCTGCACCGAGGCCGACGCCGCCATCGACAACGGCGCCCGCCTGATCGTCCTGTCGGACCGCCACTCGGACGCCGAGCACGCGCCGATCCCGTCGCTGCTGCTCACCGCGGCCGTCCACCACCACCTCATCCGCACCAAGCAGCGCACCCAGGTGGGCCTGCTGGTCGAGGCCGGTGACGTCCGCGAGGTCCACCACGTCGCCCTGCTCATCGGCTACGGCGCCGCAGCGGTAAACCCGTACCTGGCGATGGAGTCCGTCGAGGACCTGGTCCGCGCCGGCACCTTCCTGCCCGGCATCGAGCCCGAGAAGGCCATCCGCAACCTCATCTACGCCCTCGGCAAGGGCGTGCTGAAGGTCATGTCGAAGATGGGCATCTCGACCGTCGCCTCCTACCGCGGCGCCCAGGTCTTCGAGGCCGTCGGTCTTGACGAGGCCTTCGTCGAGAAGTACTTCAACGGCACCGCCACCAAGATCGGCGGTGTCGGCATCGACGTCGTCGCCAAGGAGGTCGCCGCCCGGCACGCCAAGGCCTACCCGGCCTCCGGCATCGCCCCGGCGCACCGCGCGCTGGAGATAGGCGGCGAGTACCAGTGGCGCCGCGAGGGCGAGCCGCACCTGTTCGACCCGGACACGGTCTTCCGCCTCCAGCACTCCACGCGCTCCGGCAAGTACGACATCTTCAAGAAGTACACCGAGCGTGTGAACGAGCAGTCCGAGCGGCTGATGACGCTGCGCGGCCTGTTCGGCTTCAAGTCGGACCGGCAGCCGATCTCCATCGACGAGGTCGAGCCCGTCTCCGAGATCGTCAAGCGCTTCTCCACGGGCGCCATGTCGTACGGCTCCATCTCCCAGGAGGCGCACGAGACCCTCGCCATCGCCATGAACCAGCTGGGCGGCAAGTCCAACACCGGTGAGGGCGGCGAGGACCCGGAGCGCCTGTACGACCCGGCCCGCCGGTCGGCCATCAAGCAGGTCGCCTCCGGCCGCTTCGGTGTGACCTCCGAGTACCTGGTCAACTCCGACGACATCCAGATCAAGATGGCCCAGGGCGCCAAGCCCGGCGAGGGCGGCCAGCTGCCCGGCCACAAGGTCTACCCGTGGGTCGCCAAGACGCGGCACTCGACGCCCGGTGTCGGCCTCATCTCGCCGCCGCCGCACCACGACATCTACTCCATCGAGGACCTGGCCCAGCTGATCCACGACCTGAAGAACGCGAACCCGCAGGCGCGGATTCACGTGAAGCTGGTCTCCGAGGTCGGCGTCGGCACGGTCGCCGCGGGCGTCTCCAAGGCGCACGCGGACGTCGTCCTGATCTCCGGTCACGACGGTGGTACGGGTGCCTCCCCGCTCACCTCGCTGAAGCACGCCGGCGGCCCCTGGGAGCTCGGTCTCGCCGAGACCCAGCAGACCCTGCTGCTCAACGGCCTGCGCGACCGCATCGTCGTCCAGACCGACGGCCAGCTGAAGACCGGCCGTGACGTGGTCATCGCCGCGCTGCTCGGCGCCGAGGAGTTCGGTTTCGCGACCGCGCCGCTCGTCGTCTCCGGCTGCGTCATGATGCGCGTCTGCCACCTGGACACCTGCCCGGTCGGCATCGCCACGCAGAACCCGGTTCTGCGCGAGCGCTTCTCCGGCAAGGCCGAGTACGTCGTGAACTTCTTCCAGTTCATCGCCGAAGAGGTCCGCGAGATCCTCGCCGAGCTGGGCTTCCGCTCCATCGAGGAGGCCGTCGGCCACGCCGAGACCCTCGACGTCACACGGGCCGTCGACCACTGGAAGGCACAGGGCCTGGACCTGGAGCCGCTGTTCCACGTGCCCGACCTGCCCGAGGGCGCGGTGCGCCACCAGATCATGGCGCAGGACCACGGCCTGGAGAAGGCGCTCGACAACCAGCTGATCAAGCTGGCCTCGGACGCGCTCGGCGCGACCGGTGCCACCGACGCCCAGCCGGTGCGCGCCCAGGTGCAGATCCGCAACATCAACCGCACGGTCGGCACCATGCTCGGCCACGAGGTGACGAAGAAGTTCGGTGGCGCGGGCCTGCCCGACGACACCGTCGACATCACCTTCACCGGCTCCGCGGGCCAGTCCTTCGGCGCCTTCGTGCCGCGCGGTGTCACGCTGCGCCTGGAGGGCGACGCCAACGACTACGTGGGCAAGGGCCTGTCCGGCGGCCGGATCGTGGTCCGCCCGGACCGCGCGGCCGACCACCTCGCCGAGTACAGCGTCATCGCCGGCAACACCATCGGCTACGGCGCCACCGGCGGCGAGATGTTCCTGCGCGGCAAGGTCGGCGAGCGGTTCTGCGTCCGCAACTCCGGTGCGACGGTCGTCTCCGAGGGCGTGGGCGACCACGGCTGCGAGTACATGACCGGCGGCCACGCGGTGGTCCTCGGCGAGACGGGCCGCAACTTCGCGGCCGGCATGTCCGGCGGTATCGCGTACGTGATCGACCTGGACCGGGACAACGTCAACGCCGGCAACCTGGACGCCGTCGAGGCGCTGGACGACGCCGACAAGCAGTGGCTGCACGACGTGGTCCGCCGCCACCAGGAGGAGACGGGCTCCACCGTCGCCGAGAAGCTCCTGGCCGAGTGGGACACCGCCGTCGAGCGGTTCAGCAGGATCATCCCCAGCACGTACAAGGCAGTGCTCGCCGCCAAGGAAGCCGCCGAGCGAGCCGGTCTCTCCGAGACCGAGACCCACGAGAAGATGATGGAGGCGGCGATCAATGGCTGACCCGAAGGGCTTCCTGAACCACGGGCGCGAGCTCGCCAAGTCCCGTCCCGTCGAGGAGCGCGTCAAGGACTGGAACGAGGTCTACGTTCCCGGCTCCCTGCTGCCCATCATCAGCAAGCAGGCCAGCCGCTGCATGGACTGCGGCATCCCGTTCTGCCACAACGGCTGTCCGCTCGGGAACCTGATCCCGGAGTGGAACGACTACGCCTACCGCGAGGACTGGGCGGCCGCCTCCGAGCGACTGCACGCGACGAACAACTTCCCGGAGTTCACGGGCCGGCTGTGCCCCGCTCCCTGCGAGTCGGCGTGTGTGCTGGGCATCAACCAGCCGCCGGTCACCATCAAGAACGTCGAGGTCTCGATCATCGACAAGGCGTGGGAGACCGGGGACGTCGCCCCGCAGGTCCCGGAGCGCCTGTCCGGCAAGACCGTCGCGGTCATCGGCTCGGGCCCCGCCGGTCTCGCCGCCGCCCAGCAGCTGACCCGGGCCGGCCACACCGTCGCCGTCTACGAGCGCGCGGACCGCATCGGAGGCCTCCTCCGCTACGGCATCCCCGAGTTCAAGATGGAGAAGCGGCACATCAACCGCCGCATCGAGCAGATGCGCGCGGAGGGCACCCGCTTCCGCACCGGCATCGAGATCGGCCGCGACCTGAAGGCCACGGACCTGAAGAAGCGCTACGACGCGGTCGTCCTGGCCGTCGGCGCGACCATGGCCCGCGACCTGCCGGTGCCCGGCCGTGAACTCAAGGGCATCTACCAGGCCATGGAGTACCTGCCGCTGGCCAACAAGGTGCAGGAGGGCGACTTCGTGGCGCCCCCGATCTCGGCCGAGGGCAAGCACGTCGTGGTCATCGGCGGCGGCGACACCGGCGCGGACTGCGTGGGTACCGCCCACCGCCAGGGCGCTGCCTCCGTCACGCAGCTGGAGATCATGCCCCGCCCGGGCGAGGAGCGGAACGCGGCCTCCCAGCCGTGGCCGACCTTCCCCATGCTGTACAAGGTCACCTCGGCGCACGAGGAGGGCGGCGAGCGGGTCTACTCGGTCTCGACGACCCACTTCGAGGGTGACGAGGACGGCAACGTCCAGTGGCTGCACCTCACCGAGGTGGAGTTCATCGACGGCAAGCTGACCCCGAAGCAGGGCTCCGAGCGCAAGATCCCCGCGCAGCTCGTCACGCTCGCCATGGGCTTCACCGGCACCGACCGGGAGAACGGCCTGGTCGAGCAGTTCGGTCTGGAGCTCGACGAGCGCGGCAACATCGCCCGCGACGCCGACTTCCGGACCAACGTGCCCGGCGTGTACGTCGCCGGTGACGCCGGCCGCGGCCAGTCGCTCATCGTCTGGGCGATCGCGGAGGGCCGCTCGGCGGCGCGCGGCGTGGACCGTGCGCTGACGGGTGCGAGCGAGCTGCCGGCGCCGATCCGTCCGACGGACCGCGCGCTGATGGTCTGACCGCACCACACCCGCGGTCCGACCACGTCACCCGCGGTCCGACCACGTCACCCGCGGTCCGACCGCACCTCACAAGACGTCCCGCACAAAGGCGTGCGGAACACTGACGGCGCCTGCCCCTTGTCCCCGACCGGACGAATGGGCAGGCGCCGTCGCACGTCCTCAGCCGTTCTCGTCCCCGGTTCCGGATGCGTTCGCGTGCCCGTCCGGCCACACCTGGATGTGGTCCTCCTCCAGCTCCAGCAGCACCCGGTCCGCCATGCCCAGGGCCGCGGTGTACTCGGCCGGCAGCTGGAGGCGGCCCGCGCGGTCGGCTGAGGTGAGTGATCGGTGTCCGGCTTCCGGCCCACCAGGCCTGCGCGACGGCCACCGCCCCGGCCAGCAGCACCGCGCCCGCCGCGGGCAGGCCCTGGCGGTGATGGAGCTGCTGCGGGCCGTGGTCCGCAGCGAGGGCGTCACGGCCCTCGTCGCCACTGACGACCCCCAACTCCTCGGCCTGGCCGACCGGGTGCTGGAACTGAGCGCGGAGCGGTCGTCGAGGAGTGAACGGAGCGGCCGTCGAGGGGTGAGAGGATGCCGCCCATGGTCGCGATCAGTCTGAGCAAGATGCAGGAGACCGCTCCCGCCCTGGTGAACCTCTACAAGAGCGCCGGGGTGTCCCTCGCGAAGCACGGCCTCGACGGGCTGCGGGCCGCGGTCTACCTCGTGGTCGACTACTCCGGCTCGATGAAGCCGTACTACAAGGACGGCAGTGTGCAGGCGCTGGCCGACCGGGTGCTCGGGCTGTCGGCGCACCTGGACGACGACGGCAGCGTGCCGGTCGTGTTCTTCTCCACGGATGTCGACGCCGTCACCGAGATCGCGCTCTCGGACCACCAGGGCAAGATCGAGCGGATCGTGGCCGGGCTCGGCCACATGGGGAAGACCGGCTACCACCTGGCGATGGACGCCGTGATCGACCACTACCTCGACAGCGGGTCGGCCGAGCCCGCCCTGGTCGTGTTCCAGACCGACGGCGGACCCATCAACAAGCTCGCCGCGGAACGGTACCTGTGCAAGGCGGCGAAGCTGCCGCTGTTCTGGCAGTTCATCGGCTTCGGCGACCCGGGCAGCAAACAGTTCGACTTCCTGCGCAAGCTGGACGAACTGGCCGTGCCGGGCAAGCGGGTCGTCGACAACGCGGGGTTCTTCCCCGCGGGGCAGGATCCCCGGAAGGTCTCGGACACCGAGCTGTACGACCGGCTGGTGGGCGAGTTCCCGAAGTGGCTGGTGGCCGCGCGGGCGCAGGGGATCGTGCGGGACGCCGCCGGCCGCTGAACCGGCCGCTGGTCCCCTTGGCCCAACCCTGCCCACGCCCCGTTTGCACGGCCGCGACCCCGTGCCACGCTGGGAAGGGTCCCACGGGGAGGCGACGACGTATGGGCGACGACGGCGCACGACGGGTGTACGGGACGGGCTCCGCCGACCGGAGACCTCCCGCCGGCAAGGGCGAGAAGCTCGCCGACTGGGCGGACGGGCGGCTCGGGCTCTACGCCCTGGCCAAGGCCAACATGCGCAAGGTCTTTCCGGACCACTGGTCCTTCATGCTGGGCGAGGTCACCCTCTACAGCTTCCTCGTGCTGATCCTCACCGGCGTCTACCTCACCCTGTTCTTCGAGCCCAGCATGCAGGAGGTCGTCTACAACGGCTCCTACACGGAGCTCAACGGCGTGCTCATGAGCAAGGCGTTCGAGTCCACGCTGGACATCAGCTTCGATGTGCGCGGCGGACTGCTGATCCGACAGATCCACCACTGGGCGGCCCTGGTCTTCGTCACCGGCATGCTGGTGCACATGATGCGGGTGTTCTTCACGGGCGCCTTCCGCAAGCCGCGCGAGCTGAACTGGCTCTTCGGCTGGACCCTGCTGATGCTCGGCATCATCACCGGCCTTACCGGCTACTCCCTCCCCGACGACCTGCTGTCCGGCACCGGCATCCGCTTCGCGCAGGGCGCGATCCTGTCGATCCCGATCGTCGGGACGTATCTTTCGTTCTTCCTGTTCGGCGGGGAGTTCCCGGGCGAGGACATCATCTCGCGGCTGTACCCCGTCCACGTCCTGCTGCTGCCCGGGATCATGCTGGGCCTGGTCACCGCCCATCTGATCCTGGTCTTCTACCACAAGCACACCCAGTTCCCGGGCCCCGGGCGCAAGGAGCGGTCCGTCGTCGGGATGCCCTTCCTACCGGTCTACATGGCCAAGGCGGGCGGGTTCTTCTTCCTCGTCTTCGGCGTCCTGACGGTGATGGGCGCCATCGCCCAGATCAACCCCGTGTGGGCCTTCGGCCCCTACCGCCCCGACCTGGTCACCACCGGCGCCCAGCCCGACTGGTACCTCGGGTTCTCCGAGGGCCTGATCCGGGTGATGCCGGGATGGGAGATCAACCTCTGGGGGCACACGCTCGTCCTCGGCGTGTTCATTCCCTTCTCGCTGTTCCCGCTGATCCTGCTCGCCCTCGGCCTCTACCCCTTCATCGAGGCGTGGATCACCGGCGACAAGCGCGAGCATCACATCCTGGACCGGCCGCGCAACGCGCCCGTGCGCACCGGCCTGGGCGTGGCATGGCTGACCCTGTACGCGGTGCTGCTGATCGGCGGCGGCAACGACATCGTCGCCACCCATCTGCACCTGTCCATCAACGTGATCACCTGGTTCGTCCGGATCGGCGCCTTCGTGCTGCCGGTCGCCGCTTTCGTCGTCACGAAGAAGATCTGCATGGGCCTGCAGCGCCGCGACCGCGCCAAAGTGCTGCACGGCAGGGAGACCGGCACCATCAAGCGGCTGCCGACCGGCGAGTACATCGAGGTCCACGAGCCTCTCGCGCAGGCCGAGCTGCACACGCTCACCCAGCACGAGCAGCACCCGCCGTACGAGATCGGGCGCGAGGTCGACGCGAGAGGTGTCCGCCGCAAGATCAAGCGGTCCGAGCGGTTGCGCGCCCGGCTCGCCAAGGCCATGTACGGGCCCGACGCGCGGATCGAGAAGCCGACCGTGGCCGAATACCGGGAGATCACCGGGGGCGATCACCGGCATTGACGACCAGGGCCCGGCACTCCTCGGGGGCACCCCAGGCCGTGCGCAGGGCCCGGGCCTTGGTCAGCCACAGCGACAGGCCGTACTCGGCGGTGTAGCCGATCGCCCCGTGCAGTTGCAGCGCGGTCCGGGCGGTGGTGTACGCCGCCTCGCACGCGGCGGCCTTGGCGGCGGCGGTGTCGGTGGGCTCCATGGTCAGCGCGGCGCCGAACACCAGCGGGCGCGCGAACTCCAGGGCCATCTTCGCGTCCGCCAGCCGGTGCTTGACCGGCCTCGATGGCCCGGACGTACTCCTGCGGCACCCGCCCGCCGACGACGGACGAGCGGAACTCGAAACCTCCCTCCTCGTGCGGCTCCACGTCAAGGACGACATGGGCGAACTGCCCCGCTCCGCCGTCCTGTTTGACGTGCCGGAACACCAGCCCGGACACGCCACGGCCGACGGTCTCGCGGTAACCGACCCGGGGGCGCCCGACGTTGACCTCCAGTCCCAGCTCGCGCCGGAGCTTCTCCACCGCCACCTCCAGGTGCAGTTCACCCATGCCGAACAGGACCGTCTGCCCCGTCTCCGGGTCGGACCGCACGACCAGCGAGGGATCCTCCTCGGTCAGCCGCGCCAGGCCCGACGCGAGCCGGCCGGTGTCACCGGCCCGGCGGGATTCGACGGCGACCGACACCACCGGCTCCGGCACACCGGGTGGTTCCAGGACGAGCGGCGCGTCCGCCGCGCACAGGGTCGAGCCCGCGCGGGCGGACTTCAGCCCGACCACGGCGACGATGTCCCCGGCGACGGCCCGGTCCAGCGGGGCGTGCCGGTCGGCCTGGACGCGCAGGATCCGTCCGATCCGCTCGGTGCGCCGCGCGGTCGCGTCCCACAGGGTGTCTCCCTTCTCGATCGTGCCCGAGTAGATCCGCAGACAGGTCAGCCGCCCCGTCGGGGTGGCGTGCACCTTGAACGCCAGGGCGGCGACCGGTGCCGCGGGATCGGCGGCCCGGACCTGCTCCTCGCCCTCGTGCGTGCCGCGGACCGGCGGCACGTCCAGGGGCGACGGCAGATAGGCCACGACCGCGTCGAGCAGCGGCTCGACACCGCGGTTGCGGTACGCGGAGCCGCACAGCACGACCAC